>JAUXJL010000001.1 GCA_030624805.1 Acidimicrobiia bacterium | reverse complement strand
CCGCCATCTTCAGGATCGACGAACTGATGAAAACCCTCACCTGAGTGGTCATATTCGTTGACGTAGCGAACTCGTATCTCGTTGGCCGGCTCGAGCCAGTCGGGGCCTAGCTCGATCCGGTGGTTTTTCCACCCCGGCTCACGTTCGATCCCGTTGACGATGAACGCTTCGATGACGGAGCCGGTGAAGTCAAGGAAGGTGGGGTCGGACCCGTCGTATCCGAATTGGATGGTGCAGTCACCGGCGTAGGTCTTGGCCCCTGCGACGAGCTCGAGGGTGAGTGAGTACTCAACATCTGCTATCAATCGCGCCCGCTCCCGGGCCTCATCCTGGGTGAGCCTGTCAGGCCCCAACACAGGCTCCACGACTAACTGACCCTGTCTTTGATGATCCCTCTCACCACCGCCGGGTCGGCCTTGCCGCCGCTTGCGCGCATCACCTGCCCAATCAGGAAGCCGATTACTTTGTCGTCGCCTCTCCGGAGCTTGCCGACCGCCTCCTCATTGCCGGCCAGGACTTCATCGATTATCGGCTCGAGGGCCGCGATATCGGAGACCTGAACGAGGTCACGAGCCCGGGCAACCTCAGCCGGGTTCCCCTCTCCGGCGACTACTCCAGCGAGAACGTCCTTGGCAGCCGACGCCGACAGCCGCCCGGCATCCACCATTCCGGACAGCTCGGCGAGTGCTGCTCCGTCGATCGGGCTGGACGCCAAGGGCGTTTCGGAACGACGTAGCAGGGCCGTGACCTCGCCGGTGAGCCAGTTTGCCACCGTCTGGGAAACGCCTCCCGCTGCGACCGCGTCCTCGAACACCGCGCCGAAAGCGACGTCACGGGAGATGAGACCGGCCGCGGTTGGATCGAGCCCCATTTCGAGATAGCGGGCCCGGGCCTGGGCGGGCAGCTCCGGGATCGCTTCGCCGACCCGATCTCTCCATGCGTCGTCCACCTCGACCGGGACGAGATCCGGCTCTGGAAAGTATCGATAGTCGAAGGCCTCTTCCTTCGACCGCATCCCCAAGGTTGTCCCGGCCGCTTCGTCCCAGTGACGTGTCTCCTGCAGCACCGAGTCCCCGGCTTCGAGAAGCGCGGCCTGGCGATCGATCTCGTGCTCGAGGGCCCGTTGGAGCGAGCGCAGCGAGTTCATGTTCTTGACCTCGACCTTGGTGCCGAACGGCTCGGTACCTTTGGGCCGAAGCGAGACGTTGGCATCGAAGCGCATGCTTCCTTCTTCGAGCTTGGCATCCGATACACCGAGCCGGAGCACTGCGCCGCGCAGCTCCGCGACGAATGCCCGCGCCTCCTCAGCCGAACGGATGTCGGGCTCGGAGACGACTTCCATTAACGGCACACCTGCCCGGTTGAAGTCGATGAGCGAATGGCTGGCTGCGGAGATTCGCCCGCCCTCACCGACGTGAATGCTCTTTCCCGTGTCCTCTTCCATATGGACTCGAGTGATGCCGATCCGGCGTGTTTCGGAGCCTGTTTGTACGTCCAGGTAGCCACCTATGCAGAGCGGCTCGTCATATTGCGAGATTTGGTAATTCTTCGGCATGTCGGGATAGAAGTAGTTCTTGCGCGAAAAAACCGACTGGTGGGCGATTGAGCAATTGAGGGCAAGCCCGATGGCCATGGCGAATTCGACCGCCCGGCCGTTTACAACCGGAAGGGCTCCCGGCAGTCCGAGGCAGACGGGGCACACGTTGGTGTTCGGGGGCGCGCCGAATCCGACTGCGCACCCGCAAAACATCTTCGACTCCGTCGTGAGCTCAACGTGAGTCTCAATACCGATGACAGGTTCGTAGGTCACGTCACCACCTCTGAAGTGGCGTGAGTGGCACGGGCTTCGAAGCCGGCCTGGCGTTCCACCTCAGCGGCCACCCGAAACATCAGCGGCTCGCCGAGGGCGGGGGCCATGACCTGAAAGCCGATCGGGAGCCCGGCCCCATCGAGGCCAATCGGAACCGAGATGGCCGGATCGCCCGACATGTTTGACGGGATGGTGCATACATCGGACAGATACATCGAGAGCGGATCCTGGGTGCGATCGCCAAGCTGGAAAGCGGTCGTGGGACTGGTTGGAGAAACCAGCACATCTGCCTGTTCGTAGG
This sequence comes from Acidimicrobiia bacterium, assembly GCA_030624805.1. Classification (GTDB taxonomy): domain Bacteria; phylum Actinomycetota; class Acidimicrobiia; order Spongiisociales; family SHLN01; genus SHLN01. Next base: position 25,627 of record JAUXJL010000001.1, on the reverse strand, counting down.
CGGCCTGGAAGTCTTGGATGATGAGAGTCCGAACCCGCTGCGCCTGGCCATAAAAGGCGTCGTAGTAGCCGGCAGAGAGAGCGTAGGTCCCGAGCAGGATCCGCCGGATGACCTCAGGTCCGAACCCATCGGCTCGCGTCGTGGACATCATCTCTTCAACGGTTTCCCCACGGCGGCGTAACCCGTACCGAACTCCGTCGAACCGTGCCAGGTTGGCCGAGCACTCGGCAGGCGCAATCAGGTAATAGGCCGAGAGCGCGTATTCGATGGACGGCAACGAAAGCTCGACGATCGAGGCGCCGGCCTGCTCGAGCCCCGCAATGCATTGGTCAACGCCAGCCTGCACCTCCGGGTCGATACCTTCACCGTTTAGTTCGCTGACCACCCCGACCCGCAGCCCGGCTACGCCAGATTCGAGCCCGGCCCGGTAATCGGGAACGTCCCCGGGATAGCTCGTCGAGTCAGCCGGATCGTAACCCCCGACAACTTCGAGAGCCGCCACCGAATCCTCCACCGTTCGAGTAAGCGGTCCAATCTGGTCGAGCGACGATGCAAAGGCGATGAGCCCATATCGGCTCACCAGACCATAGGTCGGCTTCATCCCTACGATCCCGCACAACGCCGCCGGCTGTCGGATCGACCCTCCCGTGTCGCTTCCGAATCCGACGAGCGCCGACCCGGCCGCCACCGCCGCCGCCGACCCCCCCGAACTGCCGCCCGGCACCCGCTCGGGGTCCCACGGGTTGCGGCTTGGCCCGTAGGCCGAGTTCTCGGTCGACGATCCCATGGCGAACTCATCGAGATTGGTCTTCCCGAATATGACCGCTCCCCCCTCCCGCAGCCTGCTGACGGCAGTGCCGTCATAGGGCGGGAGATACCCGGCAAGTATCTTCGAGGAACACGTTGTTTCCAGGCCGCGGGTAACCATGTTGTCTTTCAGGGCCACGGGGATGCCCTGCAAGAGACCGAGATCCGTATTCGATTTGAACGCACTGTCGGCCCCAACCGCAGCCCGGGCTGCTCCGTCCCGGTCGATGCTCAAGTAAGCGTGCAAGTTGGCTTCGGTCATCGCGGCCCGCCGATGCACGGCCTCGAGTAGGTCGACCGAGCTGAACTCGCCGGCCCGCAGCCCGGCGGCCGCACCGGTCACGGTGAGATCGGCAAGGTCGGTCATTGTTCGTCGAGGATCCTGGGCACAAGGAAATAGTCGCCGTCACGTTCAGGCGCCTGAGCGAGCACCTCCTCGCGATCTAGACACTCGGTGACAATGTCGTCCCGGAACGCATTGGTTCGGGGCAATGGGTGGGATGTACCGGTCACTCCATCGGTCGGGAGCGCTTGTACCCGGGCCGCGTGCTCGAGCACCACCTCGCACTGCTGGCGATAACGGTTGAGTTCGTCCTCGCTGAGCGCCAGACGAGCCAGTCGAGCAACCTTTCCAATATCAATGTCAACCGGCATGAGGCGGCAATGGTAGTAGTACGCCACCAGCCGACCTCGAGCAGTCGAACCCCTCGCCAGAGGCTGAATCTCAGTTCACTACACGCGGCGACGGCAGCTGAGCGACCAGAACACGTGTGGCATTACTGCTCGGTCAAGAACCGCTTGAGATAACCAAAAGCGGCATCGAGGTTTTCGAGCGGGACAGACTCATCAACTCTGTGAGCCTTGGCAACCTCGCCCGGGCCGTAGTTGATGGCCGGGATACCTCTCTCCGAGAGCCGGGCGACGTCGGTCCAGCCCTGTTTGGGGTGCTCCTCTGCGCCCGTGAGGGTGGCCAGACGTTCCACATGACGATTTGAGGCGGCTACGCGGCCGGCAGGAGCCGCATCGCTGATCGCATACTCATCGACACCGGATAACGCCTTGGCGAGTTTCGCTTTGGCTTCGTCGACCGTCTTGTCGGGCGCAAAGCGGTAATTGACGTTACATTCGAATCTGGCAGGAATGATGTTGTTGGCAATACCGCCATTCGCTCGTGTCACCGACATGACTTCCTTGAACTCCAACCCGCCGACAAGGATCGGCTCTGGCCGGCGTCGGCCGATGGCCTGCAGCCACTCGGCGGCCCTGGTCACAGCGTTCTCACCCAGCCAGGGCCGAGCGCTGTGAGCGGAGGTGCCCAAAAAAGAAACCTGGGCATTGATGACACCTTGGCAGCCCAGCTCGAGGTTGAGGTCGGTTGGCTCCAGGATGATGCCGAGCTCGGATTCGTCCAGCCAGCCGGCATGTTCGAAGACGGCCTCGAGCTCGTTGCCATCCTGCGGGCCCTCTTCGGCGGCATAGAACACGCCGACAACGTCAAAGAGCGACGAGGACTGGACGGCGTCGTCTTCCAGCAGGTGGATCATGACGGCCAGGCCGGCCTTCATGTCAGACGAGCCAAGCCCGGCGAGGCGCCCGTCCACAACAGAGGCAGGACCTTGACCCTGAGACGGGACGGTGTCTGTGTGGCCATACATCGAAATGAGGGGGTGCCCGCCGCGGTGTCCCACCACCAGGCTGTTGCCAATCCGCTCGACTCCTGGCCCAATCGTCGGAAGCAGGCGCTCGGCAATGGCAGTCGCAATGCGTCCCTCGTCGCCGGTTTCGGAGGGAATATCAACGAGCCAGGCCAGGGTCTCGGCCGGAGTCACACCGGCACCTCGAAGGTGCGAAGGGCATCGTTGAGAGAGGTTTTACGATCGGTCGACGCCGAGCGTTTTCCAACGATGAGCGCACACTGGAGGTCATAGGTGCCTGCCGGAAACTGCTTGGGACGGGTACCCGGCAGAACCACCGCGCCGGCCGGGACCAGGCCGCGCGTCTCAACCGGCTCAGAGCCGGTTACGTCGATGATCGGGGTGCTGGAAGTGATGGTGGTGTTGGCGCCGAGGACGGCTCCTTCCTCAACCACCACTCCTTCCACCAGGATCGAGCGGCTCCCAATGAAGGCCCCGTCCTCAACGATGACCGGCCGCGCCCCGGGTGGCTCGAGCACACCTCCGATGCCGACACCGCCGGAAAGATGAACATTGCGTCCGATCTGGGCGCAGGAGCCAACCGTGGCCCATGTGTCAACCATGGTGCCGGTGCCGACGTACGCACCGATGTTCACATAGCCGGGCATCACGACCACGCCGGGCTCACAGAAAGCGCCATATCGCACCGTACCGGGCGGGACGACACGTACGCCGGCCTGCTCGAGGTTGTGTTTGGTGGGGATTTTGTCAAAGTATTCGAAAGGACCGACCTCAATCGATTTGACCTCGCTCAGCCGGAAATACAGCAGGATCGCCTCTTTCACCCACGAGTTGACGGCCCACTCTCCGTCGAGCTTCTCGGCGACCCGCACCCGGCCCTCGTCGAGCGCCGCGATAGTGCGGGTCACAGCTTCTTTGGCCTCGCTCAGTTTCTCGAGGTCTGCGTAGGCGGCTTCGATCAGCTCACGGTCGGTCATACGTCGAGACACTCTACGAGGACATCAACGGCCTGTTCGCATTCCTCGAGGCTGGGAACCAGTGCCAGTCGAATGTATCCCTCTCCCCCGGGCCCGAACGCCCGGCCGGGAGACACCACAATGCCTTGTTCGAGCAGCTGGAGGCTCACAGCAACATCGTCCGCCACCGCCACCCACAAATACAGCGCAGCAGTGGAACCGACGACAGGAAGCGCTAGCTGCTCAAATGCCTTCCGGAGCACCGCTCGCTTGGCCGTGAACACGGCCCGGCGCTCTGCCGCGTGCTCATCGTCAGACCAGGCCGCCGCCGCGGCGGCCTGCACAAACTCGGGCGGTGCCACTCCGGCACTCGCCCGAAGATCGATGAGCGCCGCGATGGCCTCGGCATCTCCGATGATGGCGCCACTCCGATATCCCGTCATCCCGGACCGCTTAGAGCAGCTGTAAAAGGCGAGCGTGCCCGCCAGGTCGGGACCGGCCACTTGCAGCACCGAACCGGGGGGATCGTGCTCATACACGTCCACATAACACTCGTCGGACGCGAACACGGCCCCGGCCTCCCTGCACCTCTCGAGCAGGGCCGCCAACTCGGTCGTCGTCGTAATCGAGCCGGTCGGATTGTGCGGGGAACACGACCAAACGAGCCGGGCCCGCTCCCAACTCTCGTCGCTGATATCAGCCGCTCGCAGGACAAAATCCCCCTTCAGAGGAATGGGGTCGGTGACGGCCCCGGCGAACCGAGCCCCGCGTTCGTATACCGGATAGGCCGGGCTCCCGAATACCACTCCGTGCCCGGCACCCGGTTCGACAAACGCAAACGGTGTATGAAAGATGGCCTCCTTGGCGCCGGAGGTCGGAATGATTTGGGTGTCCGGATCGACCGAGACCTGGAAACGACGGGCCAGGTAGTCGCCAATCGCTCTTCGTAACTCGGGGAGGCCGACCGTGGTCGGATACTGCGAAACGGCTGGAACCGCTTGCTTGAGTGCCTCTGGAATGAAGGAAGGGGTTGGCTCGCGGGGATCACCGATTGAGAAGTCGATGAGCGGCTTACCCGCCGCCCGAAGTGACCGGGCTCGCATCTGAATCTCGGCGAGCGGATATCCACCCATGGCCGACAGGATGGGATTGAGGTGCATGGACAGACGTTACCTGGAGCGGCCCGGGTGACAACTGCCCGGCCCCCGTATCATCCCATCGATGAAGGACACCACCTACCGATTGCTCTATACCGGGTTGGGGCTGGCACTGATTGCCGTCGTCTGGTTCGCCGTTGCCTTCAGCCCATCCGGTAGGGAGTCATCACTCCCCGAGCCTGTCGAAAGGGTCCTTCCGATCCCCAACAACTCAGTCATACGCCAGGCGGCCCTCGAGATCGACATGCGAGTCGGCTACGAGATCGTGTTATTTGTCGACGGGATTCGCATCTCACCGATCGTGATCGGGATCCAGACGGGTACCACCCGGTTCACGTGGGAGCCTGCTCCCGGTCGCTTCATTGAGCACTGGACCCCTGGCACCCACGAGATCCGGATCGAGTGGGAGCGACCGGCCGGCCTTCCCGACTCCGGCTCCTATGCCTGGACCTTCCGGGTGCAGTAGGCCCATGGCCATCTCCTTCGGGATATCGACCCTGCCGACTGATAACGATGACGAGGCCTTCCTTGACAATCTTGTTGAGCAGGGCCACACCGCATTCGAGTTGGCGTTTACCAGGGGATTCCCATGGAAGGAGGCGCGCTGTTCCTCCTTTGGTGCGTTGGCGGCCGAACGTGGCCTCGGGCTCTCGGTGCACGCGCCTTACTTCGCAATACTCACCATCGAAGAGCCAGATCGGTACCAGAAAACCCGAGCAGCTGTCGAGCACACGATGAAGCTGGCCGCCAAGCTCAGAGCGTCGATCGTGGTGGTGCACCCGGGACACGACCGGGACCGAACCTCAGAACAATTGTTCACGACCGCGGTCGAAGCACTCGATTCCATCGCGGGCAAGATCCGCGATCTCGGAGTGGTGTTGGGCCTGGAGACGACCGGAACCGCCAACGCCTTCGGAAATCTCGGAGACATCGCCCTGTTGGCGGCAGAGTTCCCCTGGGTACGTCCGGTTGTGGACTGGGCGCACGTACACGCCACAACCGACGGACGCCTCGTAGATCTGGAGTCGGTGCGGTCTGTGTATTCATTTCTCTTCGACCAGTTCCCGGCCTGGAAGCTGCAGCCGCTTCACACCCACTACAGCCACAACTCCTTCGGGCCGGGCGGCGAGATCAAACACGTGCCGTACGGGGAGGGCTCAAACCCGGTTGAGCCGGTCGTCGAGGCCGCGGCCGAATTCGACGTCGATCTCACCATTGTCTCGGAGTCTCGGGACGACAATAGCCACCAGGCCGTCTGGGCGGACGTAGGAGCGGCTTTCGCCTCATCCGAGCAGCTGGAGCCAAACGCCCGACCTCTCGGGTCTGGTGCCGTTGATTTCCCCTCTCCCCTCGCCATCGTCAACGAAGCCGGAAGTTACCGGGCCACCCGGCTCCGGCACCCACTCCGGGTCACCAATCCTGACAAACCTTTCTTCCCCGACGGATACACCAAAGGCGACCTCATTCAGTACTACGCCTCGATTGCACCCGTGCTCCTTCCCCACTTGGAGGACCGGGCCATCGTGATGGCACGGTTTCCCGACGGTGCTGAAGGCGAGTTCTTCTACGAGAAGCAAGCTCCATCCCATAAACCGGATTGGATGCCGGTGGCACCGATCCACTCCGAAGTGAGGGGTGGAGCCATCGAATTCTGTACCGCCCCGGACCGCCCCTCGCTCATGTGGTTTGCCAACATGGGATGCATCGAGATCCATCCTTGGCTGTCTCGGATTCACTCGGTCGAACGGCCCGATTTCGCGATCTTTGACCTCGACCCGGCCGACGGTGCCCGCTGGGATCAGGTTGTCGACACGGCTCTACATATCAAAGTGGCCCTGGACAATCTCGGCCTGCGGGGCTACCCGAAGACATCCGGAGCCACCGGACTCCATATCTACGTGCCGCTCGATCCGGTTCATGACTACGGCCGAGTCCGACGGTTCGTCGAGACGGTGGGACGTTTGATGGCGGCCGCCGATCCGACCAATGTCACGATGGAATGGGACATCCCCCGGCGAGCGGGCAAGGTCTTCATCGACCACAATCAAAACGTCGGAGGCAAAACCATCGCGTCTGTCTACGCGGTCCGACCGCGGCCGGGGGCACCGGTATCCACACCCCTCGCATGGGAGGAGGTGGGAGTCCTGACTCCCGACCTGTTCACCATCGAAACCATATGGAAACGCCTCGAAGCCGTTGGCGACCGTTTTGCTCCGGTTCTGAGCGGAGGGCAGACCCTCGACGGGGCCGAAGCTGCTCTGGGATTGGATAGCCCGACATGAGCCGGCGGATACCCACCAACGGCATTGAGCTTTCGGTAGACGAAACCGGCACCGGCTATCCCGTTGTCCTGCTGCACGGATTCCCCGAGCTGGCATTCTCGTGGAGGTACCAGCTCCCGGCCCTGGCGGAAGCCGGTTTCCGCGCAATCGCGCCCGACTTGCGCGGATACGGGGCCTCGGACAAGCCGAGCGAGGTCGAGGCCTACGGTCTGCTCACACTCGTCGACGACTTCATCGGCCTGATCGATGCCCTCGAGTATGAAAAGGTCGCGCTGGTCGCTCATGACTGGGGTGCCATCATCGCCTGGGCGGCAGCTGTGGCGCACCCGGGACGCATCGAGCGCCTGGTATCTCTAAACGTGCCCTATCGGGGCCATTGTGCCGCCTTCCCCACAATCGAGTACATCCGTGAGCACCTGTCCAACCGTTTCGGGTACGTCCTAATGCTGCAGGAGCCAGGTGTGGCTGAAGGTTGGTTCACCCCGGAGCCTGCCGAGAAGCTGGCCGGCTTCTACCGGGGAGGGGCCTCCAACCCGGAGTTCATGACCGAGGCCGACTTCCAGGTATACGTGGACGCCTTCACAGCCGGCACCATCACCGGCCCGGCCAACTACTACCGGAACATCGACGCCAACTCCGCTGCCACCGAGCACCTTGCCAATGCTCCGGTCATAGTTCCGGTCATGATGATTGCCGCCGACTCCGACCCGGTTCTTCCCGCGTCATTGGTTGTCGGGATGGACCGCTGGATACCCAATCTCCGGGTGGAGACGGTCGAGCATTGCGGCCACTGGACCCAGCAGGAGCAACCGGAGCCAGTCAACCGGCTCCTCCTCGACTTTCTCGGTGACCTGGCCGGTGCGTCAATGTAGAGGCGGCCGGCCTCGGGATGTGGCTGCTGGTTTTCGAGGACGGAGCGGTGTTGTTATTGCGCCGCCGGTAGCGAAGGCAGCAGGTCGAGCAGCCCGGTAAGGGATTGGACTCGCAGGTGGTCCCCGCCGGGCCGCCGGTTGCGATGATCGGCGTGGATTGGAATGATCCCGGCGCCTTGGGCTCCGCGCACGTCGGCCTCGAAGCTGTCACCCACGTACACCACCTCGGACTTCTCGGCTCCCATCCGTTCGAGTGCCAGTTCGAATATGCGCGGGTCGGGTTTCTCGTAGCCCATTTCTTCGGACCACGAGATCGATTCGAAGTAGCGGGTGGTGTTGATCAATTCCAACTGCAGCGGGAGGATTGAGCTGTTGTTCGAAAGCACGTGCAGCAGGTACCCGCGAGCGCGCAGTTCTGTCAGTACCTCGTGGAGGCCGGGAAACGGCCGGAACAAGCGGGCGGCCACGGGGTACATGAGCTTGCGAACTTGTCGCTGTAGAAAATGCGGCGGCTTGATGTCGCCCGTCCCCATCGTGGTGGTTGGTGAGAACCGACGAAACGCCGTGAACGGGAATATGAGGTCGGCGAGAGTGCCGCCGTAGTCAAAAACGACGTGTCGGATGCCGTCGGGGAGGCTTGTCATTCTGTTAGAGCCTCCGCTCCTTGTGCCAGGAGAGTCTCGAACCCGGCTTCGTCGAGGACCGGAACACCGAGGTCGGTGGCTTTCGCCAGCTTGGTCCCGGCATTGGCCCCCGCTACGAGAGCCGTTGTCTTCTTCGACACTGATCCCGTCACCCTGGCACCTTTGTTTTCAGCCGCCGCTTTGGCCTTTTCTCGGCTGAACCTCTCAAGCGTGCCTGTGATAACCAGGGTGACGCCGGCCAATGACTCATCGATGCCACTCTCCGGCTCCGGGTCCTCCAGGCGGACCCCGGCGGCCCGCAGCTTCTCGACAAGCGCAATGGTCTCGGGATCGGAGGCCCACGCCTGGACCGCCGAGACTATCTCAGGACCGATGCCGTCGATGGCCGCCAGGTCCTGAGCTGAGGCGGCCATCAGCAGATCAATCGACCAGAATCTGCGAGTGAGGGATTTGGCGACCGTGGGACCGACCAGGGGTAAACCAAGGGCAGTGAGAAGTCGGGCCACCGGACGGTCCTTGGCCAGCTCTATCTCTGCCAGCAGGTTGTTGACCGAAACCTCCCCCCATCCCTCGAACGTGAGCAAGTCCTCGGAACCGAGCGTGAAGATGTCGGCCGGATCGGCAATGATGTCGTTCTTCATGAGCAGATCGACGGTTTGATACCCGAGGCCCTCGATGTCCATGCCTCCCCGGGAGGCAAAGTGGAACAGATATTCCCGCAGGCGGCTTGGGCATTCGAACCCCCCCGTGCACTTGGCCCGGGCCTCACCTTCCTCGGTCACGATCGGGTTTCCGCAGAACGGGCACTTCTTGGGCATGTGCCACTTCCGAAGCTTCTTGCCTTGGCGTGCACTGAGCACAGGCCCGACCACTTCGGGAATCACGTCGCCTGCTCTCCTCACGGTCACGACATCACCGGGACGAATGTCCTTGCGGTGCAGTTCGCCTTCATTGTGGAGGGTGGCGAGGGTGACGGTGGCCCCGCCAACAAACACCGGCTCGAGAACCGCGAAAGGCGTGGCGGCGCCTGTTCGGCCAATGTTGATGCGGATCTCCTTGAGGAGTGTGGTGCGCTCTTCGGCCGGAAATTTGAACGCAACTGCCCAACGCGGGCTTCGAGCCGTGAAGCCGAGCACGTCCTGTTCGGCGAGGGCGTCCACCTTTACGACCACGCCATCGGTCTGGTAATTGTGCTTGTGTCGATCCTTGAGCGCCCGTTGAACGTACTCTTCGAGCCCGTCGCGCGAATCGACTCGTTCGGACGCCGGATTGACTGGCAGGCCGAGCTCCTGAAGCCAGTCGAGCGTCTCGGATTGGGAGGGAGGTGGAGGGCCTCCTTCCAGGTGGCCGACCTGGTAACACCATATAGCCAGCCGCCGGGTTGCCGTGATGGCAGGGTCCTTCTGCCGAACCGACCCCGCCGCCGCGTTGCGCGGGTTCACAAAGGACTGACCCCCTGACTCGGTCTGGCGTTTGTTCAGCTCTTCGAAGGCGGTAAGCGGCATATAGATTTCGCCGCGTACCTCCATGAGCGAGGGCGGCTTCCCCAGTAGCACAAGCGGGATGGCCTCGATGGTCCGGACATTGTGGGTGATGTCCTCTCCAACAGTCCCGCTGCCCCGCGTAGCCCCAAGCACCAGTTGTCCGCCTTCGTAGGTGAGCGACACGGCGAGCCCATCTATCTTCAGCTCGCACATGTAGCCGCTTGCTTCTCCCTCGAGGCCTCTCACTACTCGCCGTTCCCACGCCTCGAGTGCTTCCAATGAGTCGGCGTTGTCGAGCGAGAAAAGCGGCTGTCGGTGGGTAACCGGCTCGAAGGCGGACGATGGCGTGTCACCGACCCGCTGGGTTGGTGAGTCGGTAGTGATGAGGTCCGGACGGTCGGCTTCGAGCTTTTCCAGCCTCCGATAGAGCTCGTCGTACTCGACGTCGGATATCTCCGGGCTGTCCAGCACGTGATAGAGGTGCAAGTGACGACGGAGCTCTGCCCGGAGCCCTTCGATCTCGGCCTTTACGGTCTTGGCCACGTCGATCCGATCATCGGAGCGCTGAGGAAATGGTTCCGCCCCCGATGACGAGGTCTCGGTGATAGAGCACCGCCGCCTGGCCGGGCGCCACTGCCGCCTGCGGATCGTCGAAATCCACCTGCCAGCCCGAGTCGACGGCCACCATCTGGGCCGCGACCGGCCTGCTCCGATACCGCACTTTCACTTGAATCGCAGTTTCGAGGGGCGGCCGACCCGTCACAAAGGACATATCCCGCACGATGCAGCCCTTCACCAGTAGGTCGTCACGGTCACCAATGACGATGGTCGAGGTTGGCGCGTCGATGTCGACCACGTACCTCGGTTCTTGCAGCGCCACCCCGAGACCACGCCGTTGCCCGATGGTGAAGCCAGAAGTTCCGTCGTGCGATCCCACCTGCCGGCCGGTTGCATCGACGATGCGGCCCGGCCGGCTTGTCTCCGGAAAATGTTCGGCGAGGAAATCCCGGTAGTTTCCATCGCCCACGAAACAGATCTCCTGGCTGTCCGGCTTGTTGGCGGTACGCAGTCCGAGACGAGTCGCATACGCACGAACCTGAGGCTTCGTGAGCTCTCCAATCGGGAGCCGAATGCGCTCGAGCTGTTGTTGGGTGAGCATGTACAAGACATAGGACTGGTCCTTGCCCGAGTCGATCCCGCGTTTGAGTTGGTATCCGCTGGGATGCCATGCGACCCGGGCATAGTGGCCCGTGGAGAGCACGTCACCGCCCAGCTCTGCCGTCCGTTCGAGCAAAGCCTTGAATCGCACAGTGCGGTTGCATTCCACCCACGGGTTTGGCGTTTGGCCGGCCAGGTAACTATGACCGAACGGCTCGACCACGGCCCGCCGAAACTCTTCGACGTAGTCGAGCACGTAGTAAGGAATATTGAGCTGAGCCGCCACCCGGCGGGCGTCCTCGGCATCCCCGACGGTGCAACAACCGGCCGTTGGCAGGTGACCGTCGGCATCCTCCCACTGCTTGAGAGTCACACCGATAACGTCATAACCTGCCTCCACCATCATGGCTGCCGCCACCGATGAGTCGACACCTCCGCTCATGGCGACGACTACCTTCACGCCAGGACGCCCAGCACTTCGGTGACGATCTTGGCGGCGACCTTGGCGTCGGAGGGCTGGCTGGTCCATCCGAAACTAAAGCGGACTGCTTCAGCGGCCTCCGTCTCCCCCATACCCATGGCTGCCAGGACGTGTGACACTTCGACGGCCCCGCTCTGACAGGCTGATCCGGCCGCGGCCGCTAAACCCGCCTGATCGAACCGGATGAGCAGCGTCTCGGACGTGTGGCCGGGGAACCCGAGATGCGAATGCTGGACTAGCCGTCGATCGAGCGAACCATTAACTGCCAACCCCGGGACCGCCGCCGCCAAATCGGCCTCGAACGTGTCGCGGACGTCAGCGACCCGCCTCCGAAAGGCGGCCCGGTCGGCGACGGTTGCCTTCATGGCGGCCACCATGCTGGCTATCCCCATTGGGTTATGAGTGCCGGCCCGGCGTCCCATCTCCTGACTGCCACCGTGGACGACCGGCTCGAGCCGAACACCATCGCGGACGTACAGCAGGCCAACACCTTTTGGGCCGCCAAATTTATGGCCTGCCAGCGAGAGAAGGTCAACGCCGAGGGCGTCAACCTTGACCGGCTCCGAAATGAAAGCCTGGACGGCATCGGTGTGGACCAGGGTGGCGGGATTGACCGCTCGCACGGCCTCGGCCACTTCGGCAACTGGTTGAAGTGTGCCGGTTTCGTTGTTCGCAGTCATCACGGATACGACCGTCGTGTCGGGATTAACCGAGGCGGCCACCACTGCGGGATCAACCAGCCCGTCGCCATCGACCGGCACGACCGTTGCGTGCCCTCCGAGCCGGTCGACGAAGCCCGCTGATTCGAGCACAGCCTTGTGCTCGACCGCCGACACGACCACGTGACCTGGTGAGCCGGTCGCGAGCGCGGCGCCGACCACTGCGAGGTTGTCGGCTTCGGTCCCGCCGGCAGTGAACACGATTTCGGAGGTCCGTTGCGCTCCCAAAAGGTCTGCCGCCAGCTCCCGAGCAACTTCCAGCCTGTTCTTGGCGGCGCGGGAGGTGGCATGGACCCCGGAGGGATTGCCGTACACCTCTTTGAACTCCGAAAGCGCCTCCCAGGCCTCCGGTCGCATCGGGGTGGTGGCTGCATGATCGAGGTAGAGCATCGAGTGATCCTATTTCACTAGGGGCGCGAGCGGACGGGTTAGTCCCGGACTTCTGTGGCGGCGCGTTGGCCTATCACTCCGGCGGCCAACACATACCCGACCATCCAGGCGAGGCTCGACAGCGCTGTCACGGCTTCCCATCCATTGGCGGCGGCCCGCCTTCCCACGCCGATCAGCAGCACCGCCAGGAACAGGGCCGCCCCCCACGGCATGAGATCGGAGGTGCTTCCGGATCTGAACATCAGCTCCCCGAGAAGTCGGCGTCACGTTTCTCAATGAACGCCTGAACACCTTCGCGGGCGTCAGCGCTCGAAAAGAGCGATTTGAACTCGATGATCTCCGCGTCGAGGCCGGCCTCAATTCCGAACCCGGCCAGCATGGTTCGCTTGGCGGCCGCAATCGCCCGGGTAGGACCGGTCGCCCAGAGCTTGGCATCCTCAACGGCAGCCCCGAACACTTCATCGGTAGGGAGTACCTTGTCGGCCAGGCCGAGCGTCTCGGCCTCGGCGGCCCCTACCGTGCGTCCCGACAACACCAGCTCCTTCGCTCTTTGCCATCCAACGATCCGGACCAGCCGCTGGGTGCCACCCGCACCTGGGATAATCCCCAATTTGATCTCGGGTTGACCCACCTGGGCGTCGACAGCGAGATACCGGAAGTCGGCGCCCATCGCCAACTCGAGCCCACCCCCGAGAGCGAAGCCCGTAACTGCCGCGATTGTCGGCTTGTCGAGCTGCTCGAACCTCGAAACGGCTCTGCTCAAATCGGCCGCAAGCTCATCCTCGCCCTCGCTCTCGAAGACGGCCCCGAACTCCTTGATGTCGGCCCCGGCCGCAAAATGATCGTCGCCGGCTATGACAGCAGCCCTGAGACTCGGGTGGCCTGCCTCGCCAACTGCTGCGGCGATGTCGCCGACCAGCTCAGCATTGAGCGCATTCACGGGGGGACGGTTGAGGCGGATAATTGCGACGTTTTCGTCGACACTGAACTGCACGAGACTCATACGGGCAGGTTACCGAGCAGGCGCTCGGCCGCCGTCCACGGGTCGATCCGACGAGCCGCCACGTCGGCGACGGCTTCCACCATGGCGGAGTCCTCAACGTGAGCAGAAGCGCGGCGACCGACTAGTTCGGCGATGGCGGCTCGAAGATCGCGTTCAGCCCGGCGCTCTGCGGTTTGACTCCCCTCCTCACTGAGGTGCTTCTGATGGCTTTGAACGGCCGTCCACAACTCGGCCACACCAGAACCGTTTTTGGCGACCGTCGTCAGCACCGGAGGGGTCCAGGCCCGCTCAGACCCCTCGTGCAACATGTGGTTGAGATCGGCAACGGTTGATTCCACTCCCGGCCGGTCTGCCTTGTTCACTACGAACACGTCACCGATCTCGAGCAGGCCGGCCTTGGCCGCTTGGATGCTGTCACCCCACCCCGGGTTGAGGACGACGAGTGTGGTGTCGGCGCTCTCGACGACGGCGACCTCGGCTTGCCCAACCCCGACCGTTTCGAGAATGATGTATGGAAAACCCGCCGCATCGAGCAAAATGACTGCCCCCGGCACAGCCACCGATACTCCACCCAATTGACCGCGGCTCGCCATCGACCTGGCATACACCCCGGAGTCCAGAACCCGGTCCTGCATGCGGATACGGTCGCCGAGAATGGCGCCACCGCTAAAGGGACTTGACGGATCGACCAGCAACGCAGCCACCTCGGCGCCGCCGGCCCGGATCTGGCCGACGAGCTCGTTCACGAGTGTGCTCTTACCTGCTCCCGGCGGCCCGGTCACCCCAACGATGTGGGCGCCGGTGCTGCTGGAATAGACGGCTGCGAGCAGGCTCCGGGAGTCCTCGTCCCCGCGTTCAATGACAGTCAACAGCTTGGCGAGAGCGCGCCGATCACCGGCGGTGGCTGCGGTCAGGAGATCCTCAGTATCGGGCACAGACCGAGACTAACTAGATGGCATTAACCTCGGTCACACCGGAAACACGGTCGAACATGATGCGTTCGATGCCCGCTTTGAGGGTCATCATCGACATCGGGCAGCCCCCGCACGCGCCAACCATCTGCAGGTTGACAGTGCCGCCGTCGACGCCCAACAGCACGAGATCGCCACCGTCGGCTTGCAGCGCAGGCCGGATGTACTCGATGGTCTCGAGCAGTGCATCCATGTCGACATCAGCAACCGCGACTTCGGTCGCCGATCCGTCGGCGGCCGCAACTCGGGTCTCCTCGGGGGCGTCGTGCGCCAAGGTGGGTTCATTCATCGTGAGAGTCAAACATCCTGTTCGGGTGGTGTGTTCCACAAGTGTAGGGCGGATCGGCCGGTTCCAACGCGGTAGTTTCTCTGACAACGGCGCCTGGGGGACACATTTCGGCGCCCGGGAGGAGACACTATGCCAACCGTGTACACGAAGCCGGCGCGGCCGCGAGCGCCGGCGACAAGAACAGAGCAACCGTCGTGAGCACCCTCCGGTGGGGAATCCTGAGCACGGCCAACATCGGAATGGACACAGTGACCCCGGCGACACAGCAGGCAGAGAACTGCGAAGTAGTCGCCATTGCATCGCGAAACGCCGACCGGGCAGGAGCCGCCGCCCGACAACTTGGCATCGCTACTTCCTACGGCACCTACGAGGAGTTGTTGAACGCCGACGATGTCGATGCTGTTTACATCCCGCTTCCCAATGACATGCACGCCGAATGGACCGTCAGGGCGGCTGCGGCCGGCAAACACGTGCTGTGCGAAAAGCCACTCGGCATGACAGCCGGCGAGGCCCGTCTCATGGCCGATGCCTGTGAAAAGGCCGGCGTCAAGCTGGCCGAAGCCTTCATGTACCGGCACCATCCCATGTGGGTGGAAGCAGTCCGACTGATTCGCGCCGGAGCCATCGGTGAGCTCCAGGCCGTCCAGAGCTGGTTTAGTTTCTTCAACGATGACCCCGAGAACATTCGCAACCGCAGGGAAAACGGAGGCGGCGCCCTCATGGACATCGGCTGCTACAGCATCAACCTCTCCCGCATGCTGTTTCAGGCCGAGCCGATCCGCATAGAAGCAGCCGTCCATCGCGATGAGAAAATGGGAATCGACACGATGACCTCAGCGATACTCGAGTTCCCGGGAGGTGGCCAGGCCGGCTTTACGTGCTCCATTCGCGCCGAGGAGTACCAGCGGGCCCAAATCTTCGGTAGCAACGGCCATATCGAGGTAGCGGTCCCGTTCAATAACCCGTCCGACCACCCAGGTCGAATCTTCCTGAGCCGGGGAGGGGATCCCCCGGCAGCACCGGACACCGAAACGGTTACGTTCGATCCGGTCGACCAGTACACGATCCAGGCTGAGCTTTTTGCCCGCGCCGTTCTGGAGGACACACCCCTCCCGGTACCGATCGACGATGCCATCGCCAACATGACGGTGATCGACTCAATCCTCGCCAGCTGAACTCCAGGTCAGCTGCCCGAATCGAGGGGAAGACGGGGATCCGGGGACTGCGAATCGATGACGGCCCGCTGCCATAGGTGGGACGGGTCATCGGTGAACCGCCACACTCGCTCAGGGCCTGCCATCACGTTCAAGTAATACATGTGGTAACCGGGCAACGCCACCGCCGGACCGTGGAATCCCCTTGGCACGAGGAACACGTCGCCGTCGCGAACCACCATCGTCTCACTGAAGCTGCCGTCGGCGGCATAGGCGTTGAACAGCCCGAAACCCTCAGGTCCGTCAATCCGGAAGTAATAGATCTCCTCGAGCTGAGTTTCGACCTCCGAGGTCTCGTCGTGTTTGTGAGGCGGGTACGACGAGATGTTCCCCTCCGGGGTGATGACCTCGACCGCGATGAGAGCATCGGCCGTGAAGCTGTCGACTGCCATGAAGTTGTTGATCTGGCGGGTCACGACACCCCCACCACGCACCTCAACTTCAACCGACTCTCGCGGCACATGAACGGGTTCGAGGCGAGTTGTTGCAACTGCTGTACAGAGGGCGAATTCGCCCCCCTTCTTCGACCCAACCCGCAGCTCAGAATCGAGCGGTGCGAAGGCGAAGTCGGTCCGCTCCCGGAACAGGTCGGACCGCCCCGCCAGCGAAAAGCTGACCTGATCGATGTCAACCTTCGCCTCACCGGTGAGTGGAAGGAGAGCCGCCTCAACGCCCTCCAACTGGAACAGGCGGATCTCGCCGGGTGCCAATCGAAACACCTGCAGGCCCGCGTAATCCCAGCCGGCGACGGCACAATCAATCAGAACGGAGTCGGCCCCGGTCGCGAGAGTTCCTGCCGGACGAAACAAATCAGGCACTGGCTCGGCCCATCAAACCGGCAACCACGTCCAGCGTGACAGTGACGTTGTCGTCCGGCGGGTACAGGATCGATCTACCCGCTACCAGGCCTCGCACCTGGGGAATGGCAAGCGCCACCTCCCAGCGCTCGAACACAGCATCACGATCGTCACCGGGATCTCCACCGAGCAACAGCGTTGGCAATGACGTGGAAGCCATCACCTGTTCCATGCCTTCCACCGCCGGAAGCTTCAACCACGTATAGGCGGAGGTCGAACCCAGGGCAGAAGCAATCGAAATGGCACGAACGAGCGATTCCACATCGGTGACCAGACGCGATCGTCCACCGTTCCGAGCGTAGGGGAGGGGCTCGACCATCGCCATGAGCCGGGCCCGAGCGAGCTCGCTCACCGCCTCCCCGCAAGCCACAATCGTCGAGTTGCTTCCCGGGTCCTCCAGGTCGATCCGCATGAGCATCTTCCCACCGTCCAGACCGAACCCGGCCACTCCTTCGGCGTCATAACAGTTGAACCGATCGTCGAGCTCCCAGGCCGAACCGAGGATCCCGCTCCGGTTCATTGACCCGACCACCACCTTCCCGTCGAGCACCCCCAACAACAACAGCTCCTCGACAATGTCGGCCGTTGCCATAACCCCGTCGACCGCCGGATGGGCCAGTGCAGTGACGATTCGGGAAAGCAGGTCCCGCCGGTCTCCAATCGCGAGCGGATTGTCGCCTGCACCGACAATCCCACGGCCGGTGTGGTCGGCGGCGACCAGCAGGAGCCCGCGGCCATCGTCGATATGACTGCGCCGGACCCGGGCCTGGGCCGCGTCGTCAATTGCCGCGGGACGTTGTGCTCGTGTCTCAATGAGATCGAGGTATTGGTCTTGGCTGATCACCTGGCTGCCTCTTCTTCGCGCGGCCGACAGGAGACAATACCCACCACGGCTCGACCTCGTCCGATGATTTTCCACAACGGCACTCACCGGAGTGCTCGATACAATCCTGGTCGGAGGTTTCAATGACCATCGATAGCAAAGAGTTCTTCAAACAGCGCATGCAGCTGATGGAGGCGGGCGACGTGGAATCGCTCGTCTCGCAATACGCGGATGACGCTGAAGTCGTGAGGTTCCTTGGGGTCGCACGCGGCCCGGCCGAGATCAGGGCCTACCTGGTCGGCCTGCTTGCAGCCCACCGAAGCTATCGACTCGTCTCACTCGATCAAATGCAGGACTCGGCTCCCTCCCTGATATGGGAAGCCACAGTCGAGACAGCCGCCGGATCGGTGCAGGTCTACGACGTACTCGTCTTCAACGAGGACGGCCAGATCTGGCGCGAATTCCCCGGGGTGCAGGGGTATTGGGGGGCCTCGTAAGCAGGGTTCCGACCTCGAGTCGGGTAGAGAGATAGGCGTGCCCTTGAGAATCGGAATGATCGGCAGCGGCTACATGGGCAAGGTTCACGCCGCGGCATTTCGGGCCGCCGCCTCGGTTTTCGACTTGTCTGCTACCCCCAGCCTCGAAATGCTCGCCGACATCGATGAGGAGACGGCTCGGATCGCCGGGCAGGCTCTAGGCGCGAGTCGCACGACCGGGGACTGGCGAGCGCTTGTCGCAGACCCCGACATCGACCTCGTTGATATCACGGCCCCCAACCTCCTCCATGAGGAAATGGCATTGGCGGCGATCGAAGCAGGCAAGAACGTATATTGCGAAAAGCCATTGGCACCCACATCTGCCGGATCAAAACGAATGGTCGATGCGGCCGAGGCAGCCGGGATCCGGACTATGACCGGTTTCAACTACCTGAAGAACCCCATTACGGCGTTAGCCAAGGAGATCATCGAGGGTGGCGAGATCGGTGAGGTTTTCGCCATGCGCGGCTGGCACTTCGAGGACTACATGTTGGATCCGGAGACACTGGTAAATCCGTGGCGCTTCGATCCCCACTCCGGTGACGGCGTGACCGCCGACCTCGGCAGCCACATCATCTCCATGGCCCGCTACCTGGTCGGCCCGATCGAATCCGTTACCGCCGACCGCGACATCGTGATCCCTCAGCGAGAACTCGACGGCGAGATGCGCCCGGTCGAGGTCGCCGACCAGTTCCGGGCTCTTATACGCTTCGAGGACGGAGCGAAAGGCACGCTGGAAGCGAGTTGGATCGCGCCCGGCCGCAAGATGGCGATCGGCGTCGAAGTGTGGGGCACCGCCGGGTCGCTCTACTTCGACTTCGAGCGACTCAATGAACTGCACCTATACACGACCGATCAGCCAAGGGGAAGGGAGGGCTTCAAGCTGATCCTGGCCGGACCCGCTCACCAGGACTTCGCCAGTTTCACACCGGCGCCTGGCCACCAGCTCAGCTTCAATGACCTCAAGGTGATCGAAGTACGAGACCTGGTGGAGGGAATGATGGCAACGAACCCTCCACCCTGGCCAGACTTTCGCGAAGCTTGGGAAGTCCAACGTGTGGTCGACGCCATCCTCCGGTCATCCGCGGACCGCGGTTGGGCGACGATCGCCGACTCCTGAGAACCCAGCCGCCGGGCCTCCAGACGAACTCACCCGCACCGGCCCGCCGCCACCTCTGTGGCCAAATCGGTCTCGGCAATGAAGGCTCGGATTTCCGTTGTATCCACTGCGTAGGTCGATTCCCGGGTCTTTGACTCGGCGAACACCACCCCCACCAGCTCACCGTCGTGGTTTATCAGGCCGGCGCCGGACACTCCGGAGCTGACGTCGGCCGCGATCTCAATGGCCTGCCGCTCGACATCACCCTCCCCGTAGATGTCGTCGCCGGTGGCAACGATTCGCCGCAAGACCTCATATTCGATGAGCTCCACCTCGAGGTCGGTCGTCACTGCGGCGATGATTCCCGGGTCACCGGTGTCTGCGGACCCGAAGGGAAAAGGGGTTCCTGTCGAAACCGGCACCGTCAGCAACGCCAGGTCGCGTTCGGGGTCGAATCCGACCACTGTTGCCTCCTCCTCCCCAGCTCCCGGCACCCGTACCCGCAGGCCGGCCCCGACGCCGGCGATCACGTGGGCGTTGGTGATGTAGAGACCCTCCCCGACCAGCACCGCGCCGCCCTCGACAGTTCGAAAGCAGGCTTCACCTGTGACCCGCCCGACGGACGGCGCCAGCTCCTCTGCGCTTGGCCCGCCCGAACCCGAGCAACCAGCGGCCAGCAAGACGAGACACAGAGTGACCGGAACTAGCGTGCGATCCATTGGTACGGAGTGACCCATCAAGGCAGCGTATCGGTCGGATCAGACAGCTGCTTCGTACTCGGCGCGAAAGCGCTCGAGCAGTGTCCGTACCGGCGAGGGCCCATGGTCGAGCAGGGCTGCAGTGCGCGGCGCCGTGATTGACGTGTCGTACGGCACCGGAACGCCCGGCATGAGAGCCGGATCGGGGGGTTGGGAGCGGAGCAGCACGGGATCGAGGTCGAAAACCTCGCAGGTCAGCCGGGCGAGCTCCATGCGTCCAAGGGAGTCGGCCCCACAGCAATGAAAGACACCACCGAGTCGGCGTTCGCCGATGCGCAACATGAGCTCGGCACACTGGCTTGCGAGCGAGGGGGTGGCGATCATGTTGATGTCGTCGGACTCCCACACCACAAACGGCTTGTCCCCGGAGAGAGCGTCGACGATCGAAGCGACGAAGTAACCGAATCCCGGATCCTGGGCTCGCGGCGAATCCGGCCTGGCCCGGTGCATGCCGTTGACGCCGGAAACTCGAGCCACGGCCTGACCCCGCTCGAGCGCAACCATTTCACTGGCAACCTTGAGCACCCCGTACAGGTTGACCGGATTGGGTGGAGTGTCTTCGTCGGCGCCTCCCTGCGTGCCGTCGAATACCCAATCGGTCGACACCAGAATGAACCACGCACCGGCAGCTTCGGCCGCCCCAGCACAATGGCGAGTGGCTCCCACATAAGCGTCCCAGGAAGCCCGACGATCTGTATACATCCGACCGAAGTCGTTGAGAATGGCGCAGTGGATGACCACGTCCGGCTTGAAGACTGCGACGCTGTCAGTCACTGCCGCGGCGTTCGTCATGTCGACGCGGTCGGTTTCGTAGCCCAGGGAACCTTCCGGAAGAAACCGATTTACCGTGGTGAGGACCTCGTGACCGGCGGCCACTGCCTCATGGACGATGTTGCTCCCGACGAAGCCGGTTCCGCCGGTCAACCAGACCCTCATTCGTCGTCGTGGGTCCGATCCTCGAGCACTTCGACTTCCTCGGCGAACTCCTCTGCGAGGTGAGCCAGTGCCTCGTCGCCGGCGGCGACAGTCTCCAGCTCCTTAGTGAGCTCTTCGAGTTCGGCGCCGCCGGCCATCATCATGATGAGCTCGTCACGGGTGATTTCGTCTTTGGCGAAGTTGCCCATCGATTTGCCGCGGTTGAGAATCAAGAAGCGGTCACCCACCGGCCAGGCATGGTTCGGGTTATGGGTGATGAAGATCACACCGAGACCCCGGTTGCGGGCTTCGAGAATGTACTTGAGCACCACGCCGGATTGTTTTACTCCCAAAGCAGAGGTCGGCTCGTCGAGGATCAACACCTTGGCGCCAAAGTAGGCGGCACGGGCGATGGCGACCGACTGCCGCTCACCACCGGAGAGCGTTCCGACGGCTTGCTCGGTGTCGCGGATGTCGATGCCCATCTTGGCCATCTCCTCTTTGGCGACCCTGGACGCTTTTTCCTTGTCGATCCACTTGAACGGACCGATGCGCTTGGTCGGCTCTGATCCCAGGAAGAAATTGCGCCACACCGACATGAGCGGGACCACCGCCAGGTCCTGATATACAGTGGCGATACCGAGGGCGAGCGCGTCGCGGGGTGACTCGAACATCACCTCTTCGCCCTCAACTTTGAGGGTGCCCTCGCTCTGCTGGTGGGCGCCGGCGATGATCTTGATGAAGGTCGACTTTCCGGCACCGTTGTCACCCAGCACACACGTCACCTCACCGGCATTGACCAAGGTTGTCACCCCGGTGAGGGCAATGATGTTGCCGTAATGCTTAGAGATTTCCTCGAGCTCGAGGAGTGCCGGTTCGCTCATGACGCTGCCTCCGCCGTCTTTCGTATGTAGTTATTTGCCAGAACCGCCAACAGCAAGATGGAGCCGAGGAACACGAATCTCCAGTCGGAGTTCCAACCGGCGAACGGGATCCCCTGCTGTGACATGGCCATGATCAGGGCGCCGATGGCAGCGCCTGCTGCCGTGCCGTAACCTCCCGTGAGGAGGGTCCCGCCGACGACCGCGGCAATGATGTACTCGAACTCCTTTCCGTCGCCGGTGCTGGCCTGGATCGTGTTGAGTCGGAAAGCCAGCAGCATACCGACCAGCCAGGCGGCGCCTGACACGATCATAAAGAGCTGGGTCTTGGTGCGAGCCGCCGGGACACCCACCTGGCGGGACGCACTCTTGCTTCCGCCGACGGCGAACGTCCAGCTCCCGAACCTGGTGCGGGCCAGTATCCACGTGGCGACAGCCGCCGCGATTATGAACCATAGGATCGAAATTCGGAACTGGGTCTGTCCGACCAGTGTCGCCAGTTCCGAATCTTTCGTGAAGAGCAGCCGGACCACAACGCCGAGAGTGGCGAGCAGGACCCCGCCGATGGCCAATGAACGCCCGAGCCGGTCTGCCGCCGGGTCCGGACCCCTTCTTTGAGCGAAATACAAACCCACGACCGCCCAGGTAGCCATCACGAGGGCGATGAGAAGCAACGCTGAGAACAGCTCGGTCCGAAATTTGGGGGCCTCGGCTTCCGATCGAATGATGAAGGCCAGCACGGTTACTCCCAGGGCGGTGTAGAGGGAGAGGGCGGCGCCGCTGGTATCGGAACTCTTCTTGGCCCGGCTGGCCGCAATCAACAACACAACAAGGCCCGCGATGGCAAGCCCAACGAAGAGAATGGCACGCAGCCCTTGTTCGGTCAGCAAGAAGAAGATGTTGACAATTTCTCTATCTTCGATCTTTGGCGCGGAGTCGAGGATCAGCCCCAAGACGACACCAAGTGCCAGCAATCCGGTTCCAATGCCGGCCAAGCGGAGCACCTCGCTCGATAGTTGCAGCCTTCCGCGGTCCTGGTTTGGCTCGAATCGCCATAGGGCGATTCCGTATGCGCCGATGGCAACGCCCGCCCCCATCACGGCCGCCCAGATGAAGTTGGCCGCGATCCCATCCGTAGCGTGGAGGGCAAAGAGCCCGACGAGGCCGGCGGCGACTCCGATTCCGGTAATAGGCAGACCGCCGAGGTTGAAGGGGGTCCGGCGCTTATACGTCAGCTCCAAGAGCCCAACGAGGATCGCTACTCCACCGATGATGAGCAAACCGACGTAGAAGATATCCCGGGAATTGAAGATGTGATCATTGCGAGTCCACACCGCCGAAAAGATCTTCCGCCAGAAGTCGTATCCGGCCCCTTCGTCGATGCGGCCCACCTGGATAGTCTCGAAGAAGAGCTTGGCGAACCCGAGCTTGGCGCCTTTGATGACGAAGAACGCGCCCAGGGTGACAATGAAGCTGGGAAGGCCGGTTCGTTCGACCAGAGTGCCGTTGAACCAACCGATGCCGAGCGCTAGGACCAGAGACAGGGGTATGCCGATCCACAGGCTCAACCCGGCTCCACCGAGCTCACCGGTGTCTTTGACGAGCATGATTACGAGAATGGCGGTCGCTCCGGTCATGGCCCCGGCCGACAAATCGAACTCGCCCCCGATCATCAACATGGCGACCGCAACGGCCATAATGCCGAGTGTGGCGGCCACGTCCAGCCAGTTGGCAGTTCCCCCTGCGGTTCCGAACGGAACGGTGACCGCCCAAAAGAACACCCAGATGGCGATGGCGCCGACCAGCGCGCCGATCTCAGGTTGCACGAGCAGCCGTTGAATCGGGCCTCGATACGCCAACCGCTCGTCGGGAACTGACGCTGGAACGTCGGCAGTTGCGACATCGGTTGCCACGAGACCTCCCTTTTGTGGAGCCGGGTTACCCGCGAAAACGCGGGGCCGCCCGCCAGCCTAAGCGCTGACGGGCGGCCCTTCCAACCGGTTGTCGATCAATCGGTTATCGAGTGCCTGCCGCCGAGAGCTCTTTGACCGCGGTGGCGTTGTCCGGAGTGATGAACCCGGGACCGGTCAGGACCGGAAGACCACCACCGGCGGTGTTCTGGTTCGTGGCATGCCAGAACATCAGGATGATCGGCAGGTACCCCTGGAGGTACTGCTGCTGATCGACCGTGAAGGCGACCGTGCCTGCCTCAATTGCGTCGAGCAGCTCAGGGGTCAGGTCGAAGCCGCCGATGGCAGCTCCGCGGCCTGCCGTCTCGCTGGCATTGAGTGCCGAGATGGCGATGATCGGACCCACTCCGAGAATGGCGTCGATGGACGTATCTGCGGCCAGCAGAGCGGCGATGCTCGCCTCCTGGGCAGGAACGTCCTGGTCAACACCGGCGAACTCGCTTGACACCGTTCCACTGAACGTGTCGGCGAGACCCTCACAACGCTCCTCGAGGCCCACGTTGCTCTGCTCCTGCCTGGCGCACAGCACGTGGGTAACACCAAGGGCGCTAAAGCGCTCACCGGCGCCTTGACCGGCGACAAACTCGGTCTGACCGATGTGGGTTACGGCCCCGAGTGCCTTGTACTGGTTGAGACCCGAGTTGAGGGTGTACAGCGGGATCCCTGCCGCGACAACCTTTTCGGCGGCCGGGCCGACCTGGTCGGGACTGGCGAGCGAGATGGCGATACCGTCCGAGCCGGCAGTGATCGCCGCCTCGATATCCTGCACCTGCTTCTCCGGTGTGTTCACCGAAGGTGACCACACACAAGCGACTTGCACCGCCGCACATGCGTCGTCCATGCCGCGCTTTACGACCGACCAGAACGGTCCGTCGTCGCTATGCGTGACCATGTGGAAGGTCAGGTCGCCTCCCTGGGTCAGGTCAACCGTGTCGGTGGTCTGTGTATCGCCTGCGGTGGTGGTCGTGTCGTCGCTGTCGCTGTCGCCGCACGCAGCTGCTACCAGCGCGAGGGCCAGCACTACGGCCAGCCATTTGAATCGTCTCATTTCGTTTCCCTCCCGAGTGGGTAAGTAGCGTGAGGGTCTCCTCTTCCATAATCTGGATTTGGGCACCCCCGGATAGGTCGAAAGATACGTAGATCCTCTCTGCATTGCAACCGAAAACCAAGCTCGCGAAACCCGTCACTAGACCTCGAGGTGGACCAGAGCGAAGACCGAGATAGCTGGTAGTTTTCCTGGCTGCGGACGTTCTAGGGCGGCCGTGTGCTCCTCAGGAGGGAATGTGCGGCTAGGCCTCATCGGCGCCGGTCGAATCGGCAGCCACCACACTCGGGTGTTGAGCGGGCTGTCGGAGGTGGAATCCCTCCGCATCGCCGACGTGGTTCCTGGCAGAGCAGAGCAGGTCGCGAGCGACTTCGCCTTCGCCAACGGAGTTGCTGTGAAAGATGCGTTCCGAGACGTCGATGGCGTGATCATCGCAAGCTCGACCGACACCCACGCCCGCTTCCTAATCCAGGCGGCGCAGACGGGCATCACCGCCTTCTGTCAGAAGCCAATCGCCCTCGACCTGGAAAGCACCCGCCGGGCCGTTGCCGCCGCCGATGGGGCCGGAATCCCCGTTCAGATGGGTTTCCAAAGACGCTATGACCCCGCCATGAGGGCGATACGCCAGCAAGTCGCGAGCGGAGAGCTCGGCACCCCGTAT
>JAUXJL010000179.1 GCA_030624805.1 Acidimicrobiia bacterium | reverse complement strand
TGACGGCCAGAACACCGGCGATTCCTATTCCACCTAGGGCCAGCACGATCACTCGCGCGACGCTGTTGATCGGATCACCCGCCGCCACTGTCCTCACTCCTTGTGCTCCGTACCCTACCGTCGGTGGTGGGAATCAGGCGTCACCGGGCCTGCACTTTTTGGGTGTGAGAGAGAGATTCAGAGCAGCGGAGCGACCTCCGCGGCGAACGTTTCCATTTGCTCCATTCCAAACATCACGGATTCGAGACCGTGGAATTGGAATTCCACAACGAAGTGGGAGACGCCGGCCTCGGCCAGCGTGTTGATTCGTTCGGCACATCGCTGAGGTGAGCCGATGATGGTGATCTCCATTGGATCGACATCAGAGTCCTCGAAGGCAACCGCCTGTTGCAGCCTGGGAAGCTGCGCTTCGAGATCCCGGTCGTTCTCGGCGACGTAGGCAAAAGTGAATGACGCCAGCTGCGGGTTCCGGTTCCATTTCTCACCCGCCTCCGTGAGCCGGGGTACCCACATGTCACGCGCCTCATCCTCGCTCGGCCAGAAACTCAGGATGTATTCGCCGTACCGTGCGGCCCGTTCAATCGACTTGACGCCGCCTCCAATCCAGATCGGCGGATATGGCTTCTGGATCGGCTTGGGATCGAGGGTCATGTTGTCGAGCTGGTAGTGCTCACCCTGGATGGTCGTGGTCTCCTGCGTCCACAAGCTGGTGATGGCCTCCAACTGCTCATCAAACAGTTTGCCTCGTTTGCGCTGGTCTACTCCAACGGCCGCGAAGTCCTCCTCCCACCACCCCATCGCAGCACCAACGATGACCCGGCCGTTCGACATGACATCCAGAGTGGCGAGATACTTGGCCCACTCATACGGGGCAACAGTGGGGGGAGAAGGGAGTTGAAGCCGATCCGGATGGTGCTTGTCGCCGCTGCGATGGCGGGCACAACCACGAGTGCATCGAGCACGTGTCGATTGGGGAAGTCCTCAAACAGCCAGCCGGGTGGCAATGTCATGTGGGTCGGCAGCGTTACAGAATAAAAGCCCAGGTCCTCTGCCAGTTTGGCCGCATCGACGATCTCGCTCACCGTCGGGGGCGTCACCCCCCACGGAAACAACATGATGCTGACATCAGATATCTGCGTCACTCCGTCACCTCACCAGACTCGCTGGGTCTGGAACCTACTCGGCCGTCCGGCCGTGTGTTAGGTCTGGGAGAGTATGGCGGCGGCGCCGTCGACCATGCCTCGCGTGAAAGAGTCGTTGTTAAAGAAGAAGGTTTCCTGACGGCGGGGATAGTCGAGTTGGACCGCCACGCAGTAGGCGTAGGCAAACGAATTCTGGACCGGCACGAGAGAAAACTGCCGCCAGCGGATCTTGGACCATTCGGCAATCTCATGGAGGTCGGAACTGCTTGCCCGGTCGACGGCCCACTCGGCGCCGGCCGCAAATCCACGCTGATACAAGACGTGGTCGTCGGCTTCGGCCTGCTTCGAGCGCACATGGACGGCCTCCGCCTCTAGCGCGGTGCGGCAAATCCGCTCGATATCGAGGCCTGCGTTGGTGAGGTCCATCTGCAGGTCTCGATCAATGGTCAGGATGATCTTTGACATGTTCCCCCCTGGGTTAGCCCCATCACCGTACAACAGGTTGCCGACCCTGTCTCGCAGTACGCTCGGACCAATGTTTCACGTGGTTTTGTACCGGCCCGAGATACCTCCAAACACCGGCAACATCATGCGATTGTGCGCCAACACAGCCACGATGCTGCATCTCATTCATCCACTCGGCTTTACCCTCGAAGATCAGCTGCTGCGCCGGGCAGGCCTCGATTATCGGGAGTGGGCCGAGGTAGCCGAGCACGGCTCACTGGACGCCTATCTCGAGGATGTTTCACCGGCGCGTCTGGTGGCCCTCACCCGCAATGCCTCGCGCTCTCACACCGACTATGCCTTCCAACCGGGTGATGCACTGCTCTTCGGACCCGAGTCCGATGGGCTCCCCCCCGCGGTTCTCAATCGACCTGAAGTGGACGACTCCATCCGTATTCCGATGGTGCCCCGGAGTCGCAGCCTCAACCTCTCCAACTCCGTTGCCATTACCCTGTACGAGGCGATGCGCCAGCACAACTTTCCCGGCCTGACCGGAGAGGCCAAGTAGGCTGACACTATGGGCTTTGGACGGTTCCGCCTGGCGCTGGCGGCCGGATTCGTGACGCTTCTACTGGCTGGCGGTGCCGCCGGGGCAGATTTTGCGTGGGATCCTGAAGCGACATTTGATCCGCCCGAACCGGCGGACTCATTCGGCCGGGCCGTCGCCCTCGACGACCCCACCCTCGTCACCGGAGCCCCGAGCGATGACACGCTGGCCGCCAATGCCGGAGCCGTTTGGGTCCACACTCGCAATGAAGAGGGAGCCGGGAGCCTTGTCGTGAAGCTCAACGCCGGCGACGGCGGGGCGGGAGATCAATTCGGGTCGGCCGTGGCCGTCGAGGGCGACACTCTTGTGGCGGGCGCGCCGTTCGCCGACGATGGCATCGGCGCGGTGTACGTGTTCAACCGGAGCACCGGTGGCCTATGGGCTCAGTCGGCCCGGCTCCAGCCGGGCGGGGCGCCCGGAGCGGTGAATTTTGGAACTGCGGTAGACCTGGCAGGCAACACCATCGTCATTGGATCACCTTCGGACGGCCCAGGATCGGCCTATGTTTTCAACGCTGATGCCGAGAACGTATGGACCGAGACCACCGTGCTCACGGCGGGAGACGCTGAAGTTGGAGACCTGGCAGGCACCGCCGTGGCGCTGTCCGGTGACACTATTCTTGTCGGTGCCAGCCTCGAGGATGCAGCCGGTGATAGCTCCGGCTCCGTCTATGCGTTTGTTCGCGGGGCGGACACAACCTGGTCTCAGCAGGCAAAGCTCATAGCTTCAGATGCGGCGGCCGGTGATCTCTTCGGGGATGCCGTCGACCTCGTTGCCGACATTGCCGTAATCGGAGCCCGGGCGAATGACGACGCCGGAGCAGGCAGCGGCAGCGTTTATGTCTTCACCCGTAGCGCCTCAGACATATGGTCCGAACAGGCCAAGCTGGTTGCTCTGGATGCCACCGCCGCCGGACTTTTCGGCGCCGCCGTTTCTCTTGATGGAGCTCAGTTGGCAGTCGGTGCCCCGGGCGCGGGCGCCGCCTACGTATTCGAAGGGCCCGACTGGTTGGAGACCAACAAGCTGACCGGCGTGCTGCTGTACGGCGGTGACGTGGCGATTGACGGTGCAGGACTAGCGGTGGCCACCCAGGGCGTGCCGTCAGGCTCGGTGGATGTGTATCGCCGGAGTGAGGCACTCCTGCCCCCG
Source organism: Acidimicrobiia bacterium (assembly GCA_030624805.1). GTDB lineage: Bacteria > Actinomycetota > Acidimicrobiia > Spongiisociales > SHLN01 > SHLN01. The sequence continues at coordinate 1,759 of JAUXJL010000179.1, read as the reverse complement.
CCGGTTCCGGTGGGCGTTTTCGACGGCACCCGGGGCGAGTGGTCGGTCGCCGACGAAACCGGGGCCGTTGCGACGTTCTTTTTCGGCATTCCCGGCGACCTTCCCCTCGTCGGCGATTGGAACTGCGATGGTGTCGACACGGTCGGGATGTTCCGCCCCAGCAACGGGTTCGTGTACCTGCGAAATACCAATGGTCCCGGGCCCGCCGACGTCACGTTTTGGTTCGGCAGGGGAGGCGACGTGCCGTTTGTGGGCGACTGGAACGGTAACGGCTGCGACACAGTCGGCATCTATCGGGACGGGCGAGTGTTCCTTCGGAATTCTCTCGACACCGGCTTTGCCGATCTCTCGTTCTTTTACGGCTTGCCGACGGACACTCCGTTCGCCGGAGACTGGGACAACGACGGCCTCGACACGGTCGGCCTCTACCGGCAGTCGACCGGCTACGTGTTCCTGCGGAACCGGCTTTCAGCCGGCTTTGCCGACGTCGAATTCTTCTTCGGTGCACCGGCCGACCGGGTGATAGCCGCCGATTGGGATGGCGACGGGATTGACACAGTGTCTATCTACCGGCCCGATGAGGCCCGTTTCTACATCAGCAACGCCAACGCCACCGTCTTCGCCGAATTCGATTTCCGGTTTGGGGCCCGCCACCTGACGGCCGTCGCCGGCGCGTTTATTTCCTGACTTCGATACATTTACGTCATGGTCTATGACCGGATTCAGGCCGAGGCGATCCTGGCTCGAGCTCAGGAGTTGGACGCACATGCCACGGGCGCCTCGCTCGACGCCGGCGCCCTCCAACGGGTTGCCGATGAGCTCGGCCTATCTCGAGAGGCCCTTTCCCAGGCCATCGATGAGGCAGCGGGTGAACGCACCGGGCCGCTGACCGTGGAGGCGCGGGCAACGACTCGCCAATCAGTGGATGAGGTGACGGGCGCCCTCGCTTCCTATCTGCGACTGCGGGGTCTCTCATCCAGCGGCTGGTCCGTGTGGGAGCAGGCTTCAGGATGGTGGCCGGACCTCTATCGCTATCGGGCGCTCACGCACGTTGCCGTATTCGTCGCCGAGCGAGTGGACGGAACTCACGTACGGTTGAGTGCGCGGCTCGATCGGGTGTGGCGAGTTCACCTGTTCGTGGCGCTGCTGGCCCCGTTGTTCCTTGTGATCTCTGCAGTGGGCGGCGCCGGCTTGTCGAACCTGGTCGACTTGCTTCTGTTAGCGGTCCTGTGGGTGGGAAGTGCGATCGCCACGTTCTACTACCGGCGGGAGGCCATCCAGAAGCGGCTCACAGCGGCACTTGTCGACGTGTCCCTTCCTACGTACCGGATGATGCCCTGGTAAGTGGTAACTCGGTAGCCACAGCCATCGCCGTACTCTTTTTGTATGCGGGTTCTCATAACCGGATCGTCCGGGCTTATCGGGACTGCCCTCATAGCGGCGCTGGGCGCCGCCGGCCACGAGGCAGTCCGGCTATTTCGCGGAGGCGAAGCCATGCGCGGACATCTGCGGTGGGATCCCGCGGCCGGCTCCATCGACGACCTATCGGGGGTGGACTCGGTGGTTCACCTGGCCGGGGTCGGCATCGGCGACCGGCGCTGGACCGACACCCAGAAGCAGGCGATCCTTGATAGCAGGGCGATCGGGACCCGCCTGCTTTCAGAGGCGATCGCGGCTGCCGAACCCGGTCCGGCGGTCCTGGTCAGCGCTTCCGCGATCGGTTACTACGGCAGCCGGGGCGATGAAAAGCTGACCGAAT
>JAUXJL010000268.1 GCA_030624805.1 Acidimicrobiia bacterium | reverse complement strand
GACGAGAACATGGGAAAATCGTGATCGAAGCAAAAACAACGTCTGAGGTCCTGCTTCAGGCACTCCCCTACATCCAGCGCTTTCGCGGCAAGGTGGTTGTCGTCAAATTCGGCGGCCACGCGATGACCGACGAGGCACTCTCCCGCCAGTTCGCGGAGGACGTGGTGCTCATGCATCAGGTGGGGATCAAGCCGATCATCGTCCACGGTGGCGGCCCGCAGATCACCGAGTTGCACGGCCGTCTCGGCAAGCCAACTGAGTTCAAGGACGGACATCGGGTCACCGACGCGGAATCTCTCGAGATCACCCGGATGGTCCTGGTCGGCAAGGTCAATCGAGAGATCGTCAGCCTCATCAACCGGCACGGCCCCCATGCGGTCGGTATCGCGGGCGAAGATGCCGGCTTGTTGTTGGCCGCCGAGCGCCACCCCGAACTGGGCTTCGTGGGCGACGTGGAAGCGGTCAATCCTTACCTCATCGAACGACTGCTGGCAGAAGACCTCATCCCGGTGATCTCGACGATCGGTTCAGATGCGAGCGGCCAGGCCTACAACATCAACGCCGATGCGGTAGCGGGCGCGGTAGCCGCCGCCCTCGAAGCAGAGAAGGTCGTGTACCTCACAGACGTGGAGGGGTTGCGACAAGACGTGGCCGACGAGTCAACACTCATCAACCGGGCCACGGCCGACCAGCTCGAGGAGCTCGTCGAAAACGGCGCGGTGGGGACCGGCATGATCCCAAAGGTCGCCGCCTGTATTCAGGCTGTGCGTGACGGCGTGTCGTCTGCCCACATGATCAACGGCACGACCCCTCATGTGCTGCTGGTCGAGCTATTCACCGATGCCGGAATCGGCACAATGATCACCCTGGAGGAAACCCGATGACCGCCACGCCTGTTGATATTGCCAGTCCGCTCCTTGCCACCTACCACCCCCAGCCGGTGACGTTCGTGGCCGGGAAGGGAGCTGAGTTGTGGGATGACGCGGGCAAACGTTATCTCGACTTCCTGTCCGGATTGGCCGTCACCAGCCTCGGGCACGCTCACCCGGAGGTAGCTGCGGCAATCTCGAACCAAGCGACGCAGTTGCTGCATGTCTCCAATCTGTTCGGTACCGAACCGGGCCTTGAGGTGGCCGCCACCCTCAACCGGCTGATTGGCGGCGGTGGCCAAGTGTTCTTCTGCAACTCGGGCGCAGAGGCAAACGAAGCAGCCATCAAACTCGCCCGCAAATGGGCTGGGCCCGACCGCTACGTGGTGCTGACCGCCGAGCGCTCCTTCCACGGACGCACTCTGGCCACACTCCATGCCACCGGTCAGACCAAGAAACACGCGGGCTTCGAGCCCATGCCCGATGGGTTCCGTCATGTTCCCTGGAACGACGTCGAGGCGTTCGAAGCCGCCGTTACAGACGATGTAGCCGCAGTGTTGCTCGAGCCCATCCAAGCCGAAGGGGGCGTATGGCCGGCCGATATCGATTTTCTCGCAGGTGTCGAAGCCGTCTGTCGAGACAAGGGCGTCCTGTTCATGCTCGACGAGGTGCAGACGGGCCTGGCCAGAACCGGCGAATGGTTCGCCTTTCAGCACTACGGCGTCTCTCCGGATGTTGTGTCTATGGCCAAGGCACTCGGCAACGGCATGCCGATCGGCGCCATCTGGGCCAAGAGTGACGTGGGAGCCGCCTTCCAGCCTGGCGACCACGCCTCTACATTCGGGGGTCAGCCCCTCGCTACCGCAGCGGCTCGATCGGTCCTAACAATCATGGAGCGGGATGACGCTCCGGCGGCGGCGGCGGCCGCCGGACTCCGTTTGACCACGGGTCTCGAGGGGCTACCCCAAGTTTCGTCCGTCCGGGGAAGGGGCCTGCTGCTGGCCGCCGAGCTCGAAGAGGCCTCCGGGCCCGACGTCGCACGGGCCGCCCTCGATGGCGGCCTGGTCATCAACGGGGTGACCCCGACGGCTATTCGGCTCACCCCTCCTCTGTTTGTAACCAATGACGAGATCGACGAGACAGTCGAAATCCTGAAAGGAGTGCTCGGATGAGACACTTGCTCGAAATCGACGACCTGACCATCGACGAGCTGAGAGACATCCTGGCCCGTTCAGCTGCCACCGACCTCGAACCGAGCCTCACCGGAAAAGGCGTCGCCCTCGTCTTCGAGAAACCATCGGCGCGGACCCGTAATTCGGGTGAGATGGCCGTGTTCCAACTCGGTGGCCACCCCGCTTACATTCAGGGAGCCGAGCTGGGCTTCGACGTGCGCGAGAGCGTCGAAGACATCGCCCGCACCCTTGCGGGGTACTACGAGGTCGTGTGCGCTCGGGTGCTCAAACATTCGACCCTGGAGCGGATGGCAGCTACCGAGTCGGTTCCCATCGTCAATTTGCTCTCCGACCAATCTCATCCAATGCAAGCGCTGGCTGATGTACTCACAATGCAACAGCACTTCGGGGACATCGCAGGGAAAACCATCGCTTACGTCGGTGATCCCAACAACGTGTGGCGATCCCTATCGATCGCGGCAGGCATGCTCGGAGCTAATCTGCGGCTGGCGGCACCGGCCGACCACCACCCCTCCCAATCCGACCTCGCCCGCATCCGGGCCGCCGGGGGCGATCCCGAGATCAGCCAAGATCCTGCTTCCGCGGTCAAAGGCGCCGACGCCGTCTATACCGACGTGTGGGTGTCGATGGGTGAAGCGGGCGACGCCGACGAGAAAAAGGCAGCCTTTTCAGGGTTCACTGTGACCGCCGAAGTCATGAGGGAAGCCGACCCGGCGGCCATCTTTATGCACTGTTTGCCCGCGCACCGCGGCGAAGAGGTATCCACCGAGGTAGCGGACGGTCCTCAGAGTCGGATCTGGCTCCAAGCCGAGAACCGCATGCACACCGCCCGTGGTTTGCTTTCGTGGCTCAGCGGCTAGTGACCACCACCGGCCTCTCCAAGCAACAGCGGCAGTACCGCATATCAGCACACCTGCAGCAAGAGCTGGTCACCAGTCAGATACAAATCGTGGAACTCCTGGCGGCGGAGGGCATCCATGCCACTCAGGCGACCGTCTCGCGAGACCTCGACGAGCTTGGTGCCGTCAAGGGACGGCTTCCCGGCGGTGAGGTGGCGTACGTCATACCAGCTCTTCCCCGGGATCAAGTAGCTCCGGCAGAACATTTGCGGAGGGTGTGTCGAGACTGGGTGGCCGCCGTGGACCATTCGCACAACATCGTGGTAGTACGTACGCCTCCCGGATCGGCCCACTTGGTTGGATCCGCCATCGACCGGGCCGGCTGGACCGACATCGTTGGAACAGTGGCGGGCGACGACACCGTGATGGTCATCGCCGCCGAACACACCAGCGGCGCCCACATAGCCGACCAACTACGTCACATCGCCGGACTCTGAGAACCAGGCATCAGGCAAAAGACGAGTCGCCAGTCGCCAGTTTTCCCGGGGTCGCAGATCGATAGCTTGGTGGCATCGGGCATCGGGCAAGAGACGAGTCGCCAGT
>JAUXJL010000270.1 GCA_030624805.1 Acidimicrobiia bacterium | reverse complement strand
GGCGACGACGGTTCCTGCGAAGTCGTTCCCGGACGCGTCTGGCCCGGTCACCCAGTAGAGAGTCACCGGTTGCTCGGACGAGGCGATCCCGAACTTGGCCTGTATGGCCTGATCGGCGATGGCGTCGCCGTCGGTGTCAATGTTGATTTGGTACCGGGCGTCTTGTGAGAACGTTTCCGAAGACAGGGCCCCGGCTGCAGGATTCGTCGTGAATGCCAGGACCGTGTTCGAATCATCCGATCCTTGGAAGGCATAGAGATCGCCAATGTCGAGTGAGCCGTCGCCGCCCCCTGGCGAGGTCAGCCCCGGCGCGTCTAAATGGTCGGCTCCCAGGCCCACGGTTGGTGCGGTAGCAAAAGCGATCAGCATGACTGCTGCCGCCATTGCCACCAAGGTCCATCTGGTCGGTTTCTTCCTCATGACGCCCCCTTATCTCGTGTCGCGTCTAAGGAGTGATTCGCACTGGGGCCGGCGCCGGATTGGTCCGGAGCAAGATTCCGGACCCGGGAGCGTTACGGGACAGACGAGCTGTGGGCGCATTCGGGCCGGTTGGCCTGCACAGCGAGTGCCGATCCAGACGGATGGTCCGAAGGCAACAATGCCCTGGGCCAATGCGACGTGACGAGCATGCCGGTGAGTGGGTACTCGGAGGCAATCTCGTCCTGCGCAGGTTTAGCGGACGGTGTCGAGCACTATTGGTGGCACGATGCTGGACCTGAAGTCACTATTGATCTGACGGTCGAGCAGTTTCCCGAGAACGTAGAGATAGTCGGTCCCACCGTCGCGAGGCAGCGGACCTGAATGCCGGGGAATCGCTGAGGCCGAAGCTTGCTGGCCGTCTCGACATTCTCCGCGATGCGGTCAAAGTGAATCTCGGCGCCGGCTGAGCTGTTCGGGGAATGATTACGTCTTGGTGGTTACCAGCCCTCCGCCCATGCGGGTCACGGCATGTATGCGCAGCTGGGGCGCGTCATCCGGCAGAGCCTCGGGCGGAGTCACGTCCACCTGGAACTCGCCGGCCTTCGAATCCGAGTCGACCTTGACGGCCCACACCTCCGGAACGGTCACCTGGATGCCGCCCATCGTTGTCTTCAGTTCCAGCTCTGCTCCGCTCGAAGCGAGTGTCGCGTCGGTCAGGTCGAGGTCGATCCCGCCCATTGACGTGATTACCACGCCGGATTTGAGGTCTTTGGCATGGCTCTCGAACTTCTTGCCCCCCATGATGGTGGCAACCTGGAACTCGTCGCTGGTCTCATCGCCCTTTGTCATCTTCTTGGCGATGATTTGCCCGACAATCCACCCTGCAACCTGGGCGGCGAAGATCCAAAGCAGCGCCCGGATCAGCTTTCGACTCATCTGCTCTCCTCCCTCAATAGAACTCAATGCCACAGTACGCCCCTCTGCAGGCCCCAAGAACAAAGATTTTCGCGTTCCCGGAATGGAGGAAGCGGCACCGGGCCTACCCGACTGGCGACAACCAAGAGAGTAACGGGTTCCAACTCGATCAGGTCCTCACGATTGTTGTGCCGCGCTCGCGAGCCGCTCGTGCAACGACCGGGCGAAAGAGCGTGACATCAAGAGCAGATAGGAGGGCTCACCTTCCACGTCATCGCGCACCATCTCGGTTGCCACTCCGGCCACGAGAGTGCGGGCCGCCGCCAGGTCGGGGGTCATGGCGTCGCTCAGGTCGAGGGCACACATTCGCCCGAGCAGCGCTCGGGCCCCGGGGCCCGTCAGCCGCATTGCCGCCCGTACGTGGGTGATGTCCACGACTTCGCTGCCGTCGGGACGGTCACCGAGCACGATCCACTCGCCGGGAGAGACGGAGAACGCCAGGGAACCGCCGAATCGGCCGCCACGGCCCAACCCGACGCTGAAGAGATCGTCCCATGTGCGCCATTTGAGTCGAGCGGACTCGTCGACCAGCTGCACGGCACCGAGGTCCTCAACTACAGTCGGGATCGGGCTGGCGAAACGAGGCTCAGCCACGGAGCCGCTCCCCGTCGATATCGAAGTGGGCGTGATGCTCCATCACCTCGGCGGGGGCAATGTCGCCGGACGGCAGCCGAATAGTCACGGTGGTTCCCGGGATCGCCAGTTCTGCCTCCACCTGTCCAAGGCACACCGACCGGCCGAGGGTGGGGGACAGGCGGCTGGAAGTGATTCTTCCGCGGGTGCGGTTTCCCTCCACGATCTGGCTTGCTTCGGGCGGCACCAACAGAGGGTCAATCGTTTGTAGAGCAACCAGGCGCCGCTCCGGTCCGCGCGCGACCTCCCAGGCCAGTTCGGGCTTGCCGACAAAATCCGCCTTCTCGTCTCTGATGGCCCATCCCATCCCGGCGGCATGCCCCTGGGTGAGCCCGTCTGTGTCCTGACCCACCACGAAGTGTCCCTTTTCCAGGCGCATGATCCTTTGCGCCTCCAGCCCAAACGGGGCCACTCCGAGATCGGATCCGGCCTCGAGCAGTGCTTGCCACATGTGCAGGCCGAAACCGGCCGGGACGTGCACCTCGAAGCTCAGCTCACCCGTGAAGCCAATGCGCAGCACGATGCAGTTCTCCACTCCGGCCACCGTTCCAGTGCGGGCATGCATGTAGCCGAATCCGTCAGGATCGAGGTCGATGTCCGCCACGAGCCGGCCCAATAGCTCGCGAGACCTGGGACCGGCCACGTTTATGGCGGCGTAACCGTCGGTGACGGCCGTCATGCGGACCTCCCACGAATGGAACCTGGTTTGCAGCCACTCGTCGAGCCAGTTCCACACCCGTCCGGCTCCCGAAGACGTAGTAGTCATGTAGTAGTGCTGGTCACCGAGGCGGGCAGTCACTCCATCGTCGAGAACTACGCCGTCCTCAGCACACATCACGCCGTACCGCACCCGACCGACGGCCAACTTCGCCCACTTGTTGGTGTACACGAACTCGAGCAACCGGGCTACGTCGCGGCCCCGCAAGTCGATCTTCCCCAGAGGGCTTACGTCGATGATTCCGACGTTCTCACGCGTATTGCGCACCTCAGCGGCCGGATTGCCGTAATGGTCGGGCCGGATCCAGTGCCCGGCCACGATTGGGCTTGCGCCGTGCGTCTCGTGCCACGCCGACATCGGCGAGCGTCGCACTGGATCCTCGTCATCTCCGGCGAGGGCACCCAGTGTGATCGGCGCATAGGGCGGGCGCCAGGTGGTGGTGCCGGTTTTGGCGATGCTTTGGCTGGTCGCCCTGGCGTGAACGGCCACCGCGTTGACTACCTCCAGCTTGCCCTGGATGGGGCCCATCGTTGCGGTTGTGTATCGCTTATTGAGCTCGATGGAGTCGTATCCCTCCGCTGCCGAGGATTCGAGATCCTTAGCCCGAACGTCTTCAGAGAAGTCCACGAAGCCGTCGGTCGGGCCCAGGAATAGCTCGACGTGGTCGGCCGGGGGTAAATGCGGTACCGGTTCCGGAGCGAAACCGCCCGGCTCAGGCTCCACCGCACGCGGCGTTG
>JAUXJL010000024.1 GCA_030624805.1 Acidimicrobiia bacterium | reverse complement strand
TCGCACGACAGAGTGTCTGGTGGGCGTCATTGGAGGTTTGCGTTCTCTGTGGGAGGCGTGTTGGCTGGCGATCATGAAGATCGGTGTGCAGCTCCCGGAGATCGAGCGTGAAGTGCGCTGGCCCGAGCTGCGGGAGATGATCCTCCTCATCGAACAGACAGGGTTTGACTCAATCTGGGTGGGCGATCACCTCTTGTACCGGGCCCCCCATATCGGCGTCGCCGGCCCGTGGGAGGCGTGGACCCAGTTGGCGGTGATCGCCGAGTTGACGGACCGAGTGGAGTTCGGGCCGCTCGTAGCATCAACGTCGTTTCACAATCCGGCCATGCTCGCCAAGAAGGCGGCCACCATTGACGAAATCAGTGGGGGGAGGCTCATCCTCGGTCTCGGTGCCGGCTGGAACGAGACGGAATACGAGGCCTTCGGGTTTCCCTTCGACCATCGGGTCAGTCGGTTCGAAGAGGCCTTTACGATCATTCGAACCCTGTTGCGCACCGGTGAGATCGACTTCGACGGCACCTACTACACCCTCCGCGACTGCGTTATCCATCCCCGCGGGCCACGTCCAGAGGGCCCGCCGCTCAGGATCGGCTCGCACGGATCGCGGATGCTGGGCATCACGGCACCGCACATGGACGCATGGAACGCCTGGCATGCCTGGTTTGGAAACGATTCATCACGGCTCAAGCCCTTCCTCGACCAGCTAGATCGTTCTCTGGAGGCAGCCGGCCGCCACCCCGAAGAAGTTGAGCGTTCCGTTGCGGTCCTTGTGCAATTTGGTGGAGGATCGGGCCGGGTAGCGGGAGATCCAGATCGCGGGGTGTCCAGGCCGTTGGCAGGTTCTCCGGGGGAAATCGCGGCCGGGTTGCTCGAATATCGCGATCTCGGCGTGAATCACCTGCAACTTGTGCTGGATCCGATTAGCCTCGCATCGATTGCAGAAATGGCGAGAGTACTTCCGGGCGTGAGAACGGTCTAAAGGGAACAATTCCCGTTCGAAAATCGTTGTTGTAACGACTACATTGTGAACTGATTCACAATGCTCGGGGGCGAGGAAGGCCCCGGCAGAGGACCGAGGACCGAGGGAAGCCCGCAAGGAGGGGAAATGGTTACGGCTCAGAGACAGGTCAGCGGCGCGGTAGACGATGTCACGTACTACCTCAACAATATCGCGCGCCATGACCTGTTGACGGCTGAAGACGAAGTGATGCTGGCCCAGGCGATTGAAGCCGGGCGAGACGCTGCCGAACGCCTCGAGACCGAGAAGCGAATCCCCAAGAAGGACAAGGTGCGTCTGCAGCGTGAAGTCCGAGCTGCCGAGGATGCCCGCAATCGCTTCCTCAACTCCAACCTGCGACTTGTCGTGGCCCATGCCCGGAAGTTCCGGGGAGCTGAAGGCATCGATTTCATCGACCTGATCCAGGAGGGCAACCTCGGGCTGATCCGCGCCGTCGAGAAGTTCGAATGGCGCAAGGGGTTCAAGTTCTCGACATACGCGTCATGGTGGATTCGCCAAGCGCTGAGTCGTGCGGTCACCGAGAAGTCGCGGACGATCCGGGTGCCGGGTCGCCTGTCCGATGCCGCAGCAACCGTCCACGCCATTAAGAATCGACTTCAAGCAGAGCTGGGCCGCGACGCAACGGTGGCGGAGCTGGCGGAGGAGAGCGGACTCAGCGAAATCCACGTTGAGGAAGCCCTGGCCGTCAAGGACTCGGTGAGTCTCGAGAGCCCGGTCGGTGAAGACGGGGCAATGCTCGGCGACTTTGTGATCGTCGAAGACGATGACAACGACCCCGTTACCAGGGCTGAGAGTATGGCAGTCGGAGAGGACCTTCGACACGCCATCGATCGGCTTCCCGCCCGGGAACGCCGTATCCTGTTGCTGCGCTACGGCTTCGTTGACGGCGAACCAAAGGCCTTGCCCGACATCGGGGCAGAACTCAACCTGACCCCCGAGCGGATCCGCCAGATCGAGAAGGTTGCCCTGTGCCGCCTCCGTCACCCCAGCTTCGGGATGAGCGAAGAAGCGCTTCTGTAGGAGTTGCGGTAGCAACTCCTCGCGGTACGCAATACGCAAGAACTTCACGTTCCCAACACCGTTGCTGGTTCTGCGGAACGTGGCTGGCCTGGACTTGGCGCCGGCGGCGCCAGTCGTCGATCAGCCAACTCTCCGGCGGAAGCACTCGTATTTCTCGGCCACTGACGCGACCGTGCCAGCTACGCGGCCGAGAAATCGAAAATGCGCACTGCGTACCGCGTACTAAAGAACCTTCCCGGGAACCGGGAAGGTTATTAGAACGCTCTTATACAAGAAGGGCATACTGGGACGCCTAGGGGCGTTTCCCCTTATGGAGGCGGGAATTCCGCCGAAGGAGAATCATGCGATCTACATTCACACTCGGCCGCATTGGCGGTGTGAAAGTCGGAATCAACTGGTCGGTTCTGGTAATTGCTGGGTTGATCACCGTCTCACTGGCGGGCGGGATCCTTCCCGCGACCGTAGCGGGACGCTCCGACGCCGAATACCTCATCGGAGGCGTCATCGGAGCCATTGGCCTGCTCGGGTCCATCCTGGCCCACGAGCTTGGCCACGCGCTCATGGGTCGCCGACACGGCCTCGAAGTCGAATCAATCCCCCTGTGGCTGTTTGGTGGCCTTGCCCAGCTCGACGGCGAGCTGCCGAGTGCCCGGGTGGAAGCCAAGGTGGCCGGAATCGGTCCTGCCATAAGCTTGTTCGTCGGGGTGGTTGGTGTGGGAGCCGCCTTTGTGTTTGGCACGTCTTCCATGGCAGGCGCCCTTATGGGCTGGCTCGGTCTCGTCAATGTCGTGCTGGCTGTTTTTAATTTGTTACCTGGGGCCCCGCTTGATGGTGGACGGTTGTTACACGCGTTCATCTGGGGTCGGACCGGGGACCGGCACAAGGCCACTCGCTCTGCGTCGGCGGCCGGACGGGTGATTGGATACGGCTTGATGGGTATTGGGCTGTTCCAGTTCATGCTGGGCAGTGTCGTCGGCGGCCTCTGGACTGGCACCATTGCTTGGGTGCTCGTCACTGCCGCCGGCGCCGAGGCCCGCCACAGCCAGCTTCAGTCCGGGCTTTCCGGACTCACAATCGAGAGCGTCATGGAACCTAGGGAGCCAGTACCCGACTGGCTGGTGGTCGAGGAGTTCGTGCTCCGGTATGTGCTTCCGACTCGTCAGTCTCTCTTCCTGTTGGTCGGTTTTGACGGCCGGTTGAGCGGCTACATATCGATCAAGGATCTGGCGAGGGTCAACGAGGATGACCGCCTCATTCAGCCGGTTCGCCGGTATTCCCGCTCACTCGCCGAGGTGCCGGTGGTGGCGCCTCATGAGCAAGCGCAACAGATTCTCAACGCTCGCCAGGCCGCCGTCTCGCCCGTTCTGGCACTCGTGATAGACGGCGGGGACCCCGTCGGCCTCGTCACTCGCTCCGGGCTCTCCGGAGCGCTCGAGCGTGCTCGATTGGTGGGGCGTCGCACCTGAAACTGAAGCGTGCAACAATGCCCGATGGATGACAAGCCCTGGTCGGGATTTCGATCCTGGCTGTATTCACTCGTTTTCCGGACTCCCAAGTCCAATCGGCTGATTGTCGACCTGGCAGAGCTGTCGGCGCCCGACCGAGCGCTCGATGTGGGGTGTGGTCCCGGGGCGGCCGTCCGCCTGGCAGGTGAGATCACCGCTGAAGCTGTCGGGGTCGATCGAGCCCAGCCGATGGTCGACATCGCCCGCAAGCGGTCCGGCCAACACCAGAATGTTCGTTTTGAGGTTGGTTCGGCCGAATCGCTTCCGTTCTCCGATGGGGCGTTCACCGTGGCGTGGACCGCCCACTCCTACCACCACTGGGAGGATCCGGTGGCGGGGTTTACCGAGATACACCGCGTCCTGGCCGCCGGGGGCAGATTCCTCATTCTCGAGCAGGACGGCAAGAAACACGGGCTCACCGACTCGCAGAGCCAACAGGTTGTCACCCAGCTCGAGGAACTGGGGTTTCGGGATGTGGGGATCACCAAGGTGGACAAGCAGATCCTTATCTCCGGAGCCTCCTCCTAACCTCGCGGCATGACCATCGACCTGGTGCGTGGCATATTCACCAATCGCACCCTCAATCTTCGCTCGATCAAGGCCATCGGCTACGACATGGATTACACACTGATCCACTACCGGACCGATGATCTCGAGCGACGGGCTTATGAGATCACGCGGGATCGGTTGTCGGCAAAAGGGTGGCCCGTCGCTCACCTCCAGTTCGACAGCGGCAGTGTGGTGCGTGGCTTGGCCGTTGATCTCGAGCTCGGAAACCTCGTCAAGGCGACCCGGTTCGGTTATGTGATCCGGGCAGCCCACGGCACTCGCATTCTCAACTATGAGGAGGTGCGAAACGCCTATGCCGGCACGCTCGTGGACCTCGCTGAAACTCGGTACGAATTCATGAACACTCTATATTCGATTTCGGAAGGCAACCTGTTCGCCCAGCTCGTTGACTTGTTCGACACCGGGAGCCTCCCGATGGTGCGCAGCTATTCGGAGTTGTCCTCAGCAGTGCAGCGGGCCCTCGACCGCACCCACGTCGATGGACGGCTCAAGGCCGAGATTCACGCCGACCCCGACCGGTATGTCGTGCCGGACCCGGAAGTTGTTGAAGCCCTGCTCGATCAGCAGCTGGCCGGCAAGCACCTCATGCTCATCACCAACGCCAACTGGGTATTCACCAATCAGATGATGGAACTGGCGTTCGCCCCCTACTTGCCGGCTCCGATGACATGGCGAGAGTTGTTCCCCACCATCATCGTGTCGGCGAACAAGCCGAGCTTTTTCTCACACGATCATCACTTCTACCGGGTGGTTGACGAAGAGAACGCCTTGCTTCGCCCCCATACCGGCACCCTCGACGAAGGGTCCGTCTACTACGGAGGCAACGCCATGGTGTTAGAGGAAAGCCTCGGCCTGTCCGGCGATGAGATCTTGTACGTCGGCGACCACTTGTTTGGCGATGTGCACGTTTCCAAGTCGATGTTCCGTTGGAGGACGGCGCTCATTCTGCGCGAGCTCGAAGCTGAGCTGCGGGCCATGGTTGGTTTCCAGGAGACCGAGGGAAACCTCATGGGCCTCATGGCCGAGAAGGGTGAGCTCGAGCACGAGCGCGCTCAGTTGCGACTGGCCGCCCTGCATGAGGAGTTTCAAAATGGCGGGAGCGGTGAGCAAACCTCTAGTGGCCTCGATCGAATCCAGTCGCTCGTGACCGCGCTCGACGATCAGATTGCACCGCTGGCCCGGGAATCGGGTCGACTCGGCAACCCGACCTGGGGGCCCATCATGCGCGCCGGCAACGACAAGAGCTTGTTCGCCCGCCAGGTGGAACGTTACGCGGATATCTATACGTCCCGGGCCTCGAATTTCTTGTTCGAGACGCCGTTCGCTTTCCTACGGGCGCCTCGGGGCAGCCTTCCGCACGACGCCTAGTTGCCCAACTCTTAGTTGCACGACGCCTAGTTGCCCAACTCTTAGTTGCACTACGCCTAGTTGTACGACGCCTAGTTGTACGACGCCTATTTGCACGACGCCTATTTGCGCAACTCTTAGTTGCCCAACTCCTCGGGGACGGGGAACCAGCGAAGCGCCTCGAAGGCCTCACCGAGCTCGATGTGTTCGGTCGGGGGATGGGTGGCCGCGGCTTCGACGAAGATCCTCTCGGCGTCGACGAGGTAGCCGGCGAGTGCTTCTTCGCCGGCCGGCCGTCGGCCGGTCTTTGAGTACTGGATCCCATCGTTGTCGTACTCGACGTCGAACAAGCTGTGGGGAGGCTCGGCCAGGCCATCCCGGTGACGCCACAGCGCCGACGCCGGGTCGAAGGTGTAGTAGGGGAGGAGCGTCCAGCCATCGTCCCCGATCATTTCCACCGCCCGCACGATGAACTCGAAGACCTCCTCCGAGATGAAGTAGTTGAAGTTGAGGCGGACCCAACCGGGCTTGATTACTTCGCATCCATGCAGGATCTCCTCTTCGTACTGGTGGGAGGTCTCGAGATCGATGCCGAGGAGGTCGTGGCCGTATGGGCCGGCGCACGAACATCCGCCCCGCGCTTGGATGCCGAATACGTCGTTGAGGAGTGCGACTGCATAGTTGTGGTGGAGGTATCGCCCTTCGAATCGGATGACGAACGAGACGATGCTGAGCCGGTCGGCGTCCGGGTTTCCCAGCACCTCGATGTTGGGGTGGGCGCTCCACCGTTCGATGGCGTGTTGAATGAAATGTTCCTCTCGAGTGCGAATCGCCTCCGTCCCGACCTTCTTCTTGAGCAGGAATACCAGTCCCGCCCGTATCGATTCGACAATGGCGGGAGTACCCCCTTCCTCGCGATGCTCGGGGTCGACGAGGTAGGCATGCTCCTCCGGATTGACGAACGAGACGGTCCCGCCGCCCACCACGGCCGGGACGCTGTTCACAAGCAGCGATCGGCGGATCACCAGCACGCCCGGGGTCCCTGGGCCGCCTATCAGTTTGTGGGGGGAGAGGAAGATTGCATCCATGTACGACGTCCCGTCCCCCTCGCCGAGCATGTCGATGTCGACGTAGGGCGCCGCCGCCGCGAAGTCCCAAAACGAGAGCGCTCCGTGCTTGTGAAGGAGCCGGGCGATGGTGTGCGTTGCCGAGATTATGCCGGTGACATTTGAGGCCGCAGAGAAACTCCCGATCTTTACTGGTCGTGCCACGTGGGCCTTGAGCTCTCGCTCCAGAACGTCCAGGTCGATGTGTCCGTCGGAGTCCTCGGGGATACGAACGACGTCGGCGATCGACTCACGCCACGGCAGCTCGTTCGAATGATGTTCGTAGGGGCCGATGAAAATGACGGGTCGCTCATCGGCGGGTATTAGGTCGCTCAGCCCGTACCGGGCGTCGAGGTCTGATGGGATGCGCAAGTTGAGAATCCCGATCAGGCGATCGACCGCACCGGTCGTGCCCGATCCACAGAAAATCAGCGCATAGTCGTCATTAGCTCCCACACACTGCTTGATGATGTCGCGAGCGTCCTCCCGATAGCGGGTTGTTTGCAAACCCGTGCCCGAGGACTCGGTATGGGTATTGGCGTAGAGGGGGAGGACCGCATCTCGGATGAAGTCCTCGATGAAGTTGAGCGATCGGCCTGAAGCGGTGTAGTCGGCGTAGGTGAGCCGACGCGCCCCAAACGGACCAACTACGGTCTCATCCCTGCCGATCACCGACTTGCGAACATTTTCAATCAGCTCTCGGGATTCGGTGGAGAGTTCTGTCGGTTCAAGCAGCATGTGGCCTCCCTGCCCGAACACCATACCTGTAGGCGTGCCCAAGGAGAGACGTGCCAGAATCACGATATGGCTCTCTCGATTGGAATCTTCATCTTCGACGGCGTCGAGGAGTTGGATTTTGCGGGCCCGTGGGAGGTGCTGGCCGCTTGGGCAACCATGTTCCCGGACGACGAAGTGGAGGTGTTCACGCTTGCTCCGGAGGCAGGTCCCATCACCGCCGCCAAGGGCCTTCAGGTTGTACCCGACTATACGTGGCAATCGGCCCCGACGATCGATGTGCTCGTATATCCGGGCGGACAGGGCAATAGGGCCCACTTGGCCAACCCGGCGGTGGCCGCCTGGTTGCATGGTGTGGCTGCCGAGGCGCAACTTGTCACGAGTGTGTGCACCGGATCCCTCGTGCTGGCCGATGTTGGGTTGCTTGACGGAAGACCTGCCACCACGCATTGGGAGCACCTCGACACTTTGCGCGATCTCGGAGATGACATCGAGCTACGTCCCACCGAGCGTTTCGTGGATGACGGGGACATCATTACCGCCGCCGGGGTCTCGGCCGGCATCGACTTGGCGCTGCATCTTGTGGCCCGACTCCACTCCGTCGAGCGGGCCAAACAAGTTCGCAGGGCCATTCAGTACGACCCTGAGCCTCCCGTTTAGGGCAGTCGGCCGATCCTCTCGGTCAAGAGCGCATAGAAACCGTCGTCGTCGAGTTGGTTGATGACGAGGCAATTGGGCTCGTTGGGTGTCAGCTTCCACCAGTCGACGACGGTCATACCCATTGTGAGCTCAGACGTTGTTTCGATTTCGACATAACACTCGCGCCCGCCGAAGAGCCCTGGTTCGAGGAGGTAGGCGATCACTGTGGGGTCGTGGAGCGGAGCGCCCACGGTCCCGTACCGCTCCCGGTCGTAACGCTCGTAGAACTCGAGCATCCCGGCGGTGGCAGCTCCGGCCCGATTCCCGAGGTGGTGGAACGCTTCAACCCGGGCGTCGGATGTGAGAGCCTGATGGGTCACGTCGAGCGGCATCATGACGAGGCGGATCCCGCTCCGGAACACAATGTCGGCTGCTTGTGGGTCGTCGTAGATGTTGAATTCAGCCGCCGGTGTCGTGTTCCCGCCTTCGAAGAACCCACCGCCCATCAGGACGATCTCCTCAATTCCGTCGGCGATTTCTGGAGCCCGCGACAGGGCGGTCCCGATATTCGTCAGTGGGCCAAGCGTGCACAGCGTTATGCCAGGGGTTGCTCGGGCGGCATCGACGATGAACTCGACCGCATGAGTGGCGGCCGGTTCAATGGCGGGGTTCGGCAGTTCGGCTCCGTCTATCCCGGTCTTGCCGTGCACGAACTCGGCGGTGACGAGGGGCCGGACCATCGGACGGTCGCAGCCTTGATACACCGCGACGGAGGGCCGGTCGGCTAGTTCAACCATCATGAGGGCGTTGCGGGTGGTCAGGTCGAGGGGGACGTTGCCAGCCACCGTGGTTATGCCCAGAATGTTCAGCTCGTCGGCGGATGCCAGCGCCAGCAGGAGGGCGACCGCGTCGTCCTGGCCTGGATCGGTGTCGATGATGATTGGCTGCGCCACGTTCGAATGGTAGGGGCCTCAGACAAGAGCCTCGACCTCGGCTCGGGTAGGTAGCGACGCCTGTGCTCCCCGGCGGGTGGCCGCCATCGCTCCGACCCGAACGCCCCAACGGGCTGCCGCGACCGGTTCGGCGCCCCCGGCGATGGCGTCGGCCAGACCGGCGCAGAATGCGTCGCCGGCGGCGGTGGCATCCACCGCCTCGACAACGGGGGCAGGCACGATGGTGGTCTCACCGGCTGCTCGCACGAGAGCGCCATCTTCCCCGAGGGTTACGATTCCCACCTCCACCGGCAGAAGATCGAGTTGGGCTGCAATCTCCTCGGTGCTCCCAATCGGGCCCGAGCCACTCAGGGCAGCCAGCTCGGTTCGATTTGGGACGATGATGTCGACTGCGTCGAGCAATGACATGGGTAGATCGGCAGCCGGCGCCGGGTTGAGAATGACTGTTCCGGAGCACAAGACGGCGGCATGGTGCACCACCTCGAGTGGGACTTCGAGCTGCAATAGGAGCACGGATGCGCCGGCGATGACGTCGGCGCATTCCTCGAGGTGGCGGATCGACAGCTCAGCATTAGCCCCGGGACTCACCACGATCATGTTCTCTCCAGATCCGTCGACCGTGATGAAGGCCATGCCCGTCGGCGTCGCCTCGTCGACGGTCACGTGGCTTGCGTCGACGCCTTCGGCGTCCAGGAATCTGGCGATGCGAGCACCGACATCGTCCCTACCGATCCGGCCCACCATGGCGACCGATCTGCCCAGGCGGGCGGCCGCCACCGCCTGATTAGCACCCTTGCCGCCCGTGTCGCTGGTGTGCCCGGTCCCCAGCACGGTTTCTCCCGGTCGGGGAAGCCGCCCAACGTGGGCGGTGGTGTCCAAGTTGAGCGATCCGACGACGACGATCTCAGCCACCCTTCCACACTAGAGGGGAAGGTTCGATCTACTGTTGGCGTTACATCCCACGCACAGTCACCGAGGAGATCAATGCTCGACATTCTGCAACTGCTCGAGGAGCCCGATACCACTATCGCGCTGGTTGGGGCGACGGATAACCCATCCAAGTACGGGCACACGATATATCACGACCTGAAACGCAAGGGGTATGCGGTCATCCCGGTCAACCCTCGACGCCAAACCGTAGGCGGGGATACGGCCTATCCCGTGGTCGGGGATATCTCCGAGCCACCAACAATCATCAACTTCGTGATCCCACCCCGCGTCACACTAAACGTGCTGAAACAATGCCTGGAGTTGGGCCTGAAGAACGTGTGGCTGCAGCCGGGGGCGGACAGCCCCGAGGTGATGGAGTTCATCCAGGAACACGACTTCAACTACCTCGCTAACGCCTGCATCATGGTGGAGAGCCGGCTCAAGGTGTGATCGGCACCGTGTGCCCGTCATGCGGCGAGGATGTGCGCCTCGTCGGTGTACAAGCGGGCGAGCGAATTCGACTTCGTTGTGAAACCTGCGGCGAGACCTGGAGCCGGACACCGGTGCCCACTTGCGCGAGGTGCGGTGGAACCGACATGCAAGCCGTCCCCAAGGCGATTGTCGAGAAGAGCCGCGGCACGCAGTTGTCGGTGGTCGGTACTCGTACCGTGCACCTTTGCTCAATTTGTGACGCCGGGATCCTCGAGACCTACCACCGCAACCGCCCAAATCCGTTGATGCCGGATGAGCTACCAACGATCCAGCCAAGGGAGCAGTGAGGCGGTGTGGCCGTGGCGGTGCGTAGTCTCACTGCATGTCGAAGACAACGCCGTGGAAGGTAACCAAAACCTCTGCCCAAAATCGAACGAAGGCAACTGACCAGCTCGTTACGGAGGCCCCTCTCGAGTTGCGGCTGGGAGGCACGCCCCTGGCGGTACTCATGCGCACACCGGGCGATGACGCCGACCTCTTGCGAGGATTCGCTATAACGGAAGGCATCGTGCTCACCCCGACCGAAGTTGCCGGCGTGGTGGTCGTGGCGGGCGATCCAGAGCAGAACCGGTGGGAGATCATGCTGGCGGCCGGTGTGACGGTCGACCCTGAGCAGTTCCGGCGCAACCTGTATTCGTCATCGTCATGTGGTGTGTGTGGGAAAGCCTCCATCGATGCCCTCAAAGTGACGGCACCCGAGCCTCCCGTCGGCCCCGAGCTAAGTCCGGAGCTCATCCTGTCGCTCCCCGCCCGGATGCGAGAGCTGCAGGAGACGTTTGCCCTCACCGGCGGCCAACATGGTGCCGCGGTGTTTCAGGCCGACGGCACGCTCCTGGCTGTACGGGAGGACGTGGGCCGCCACAACGCAGTCGACAAGGTGATTGGTGCCCTGGCGGCGAACAGATGGCCGCTAGGCGAAGTGATGCTCCTCGTTTCGGGCCGGGTCTCCTTCGAGATCGTTCAGAAGGCCGCAGTGGCCGGTATCCCGGTGATTGGCGGGGTGTCGGCAGCCTCCTCGCTCGCGGTCGAGCTGGCAGACGAGCTGGGCCTGACAGTTATCGGTTTTCTGCGAGATGAATCCTTCAACGTGTATACCGGCGGTCGGCGGGTCATGGCGGGTTAGCGTAGGTCGGCGACTCTGAAAGGAATGTGATGCCGTTTCCGTCCGACCTCGAGATCGCTCGTGGAGCCACGCTGCAACCGATTGGAGACGTCGCTGCTTCCATCGGTATCGGCCCACACTTGTTGGAGCTGTACGGCGAGCAGGTCGCCAAGGTCGACCTCGGTGCGATCGAAGAATTGGCCGACCGGCCGCGCGCCAAATACATCCTGGTCACTGCCATCACCCCGACGCCGCTCGGTGAAGGCAAGACGACCACAGCAGTTGGCCTCGCCCAGGGGTTCAAACACGTTGGAAAGCAGGGTGTCCTCTCGTTGCGTCAGCCATCGATGGGGCCGACGTTTGGTATCAAGGGAGGGGCGGCCGGCGGCGGATACGCCCAGGTGGTTCCGATGGAGAACCTCAATCTCCACCTCACGGGAGATATGCATGCCGTTACGGCCGCTCACAACATGCTGGCGGCCATGATCGACAACCACATTTTCCGCCGCTCCGACGCCGGCCTCGAGCCCCACCGGGTGACGTGGCGACGCGTGCTCGATGTCAACGACCGGGCGCTCCGCAACATGGTGGTCGGGCTCGGTGCCCGTCTCGATGGCGTGCCGCGGGCTACCGGATTCGACATCACGGCCGCTTCGGAGGTAATGGCGGTGCTCGCCCTCGCCAATTCTCTGCAAGATATGCGCCAGCGGATGGGGCGAATCGTCATCGGCCAAAACTGGGACCGAGAGCCGGTCACCGCCGAGGACTTGAAGACGGCCGGTGCCATGACGGTGATCATGAAGGACGCCATCAAGCCCAACCTCATGCAAACCCTCGAGAACACTCCTGTGTTCATCCATGCCGGGCCGTTCGGCAACATCGCCCACGGGAACTCTTCGGTAGTGGCCGACCTCATCGGCATTCACACGGGCGACTACCTCATAACCGAAGCCGGGTTCGGGGCCGACATGGGCGCCGAGCGGTTCTTCAACATCAAATGCCGGACCTCCGGCCTCGCTCCGGACGCGGCCGTGCTGGTAGCCACCGTCCGGGCCCTCAAAGCCCACTCGGGTCGGTACGACGTCAAACCCGGCAGGCCACTACCTTCGGAGATGCTCGAGGAAAATCCCGACGATGTCATGGAGGGTGCCTCTAACCTCCGCAAACACATCGACACTATGCGGCTCCACGGCATCGAGCCGGTGGTGGCAATCAACGCCTTCCCGGGCGACTTTGATTCCGAGCACCAGGCCATCGGTGACATCGCCTCCGAAGAGGGGGTCAACGCGGCCGTGTCCACCCATTTCAATGACGGAGGGGCGGGCGCCACCGAGCTGGCAGAAGCCGTGGAGGACGCCGCCGGCCGATCGGGCCTGTTCCAGTTCCTGTACCCGGACGAGGCTTCGCTCAAGGACAAGATCGAAACGATCGCCACCAAGGTGTACGGAGCCGACGGCGTCAACTACGACCACGCGGCCGGCGCCGAAATCGAGTGGCTCGAGAAGCACGGGTTTGGCGACCTGCCGATCTGTATTGCCAAGACCCACCTGTCGATCTCGAGTGACGCCACGCTCAAAGGAGCACCGACCGGCTGGACCCTTCCTGTCCGGGAGCTGCGCGGGGCCATCGGTGCCGGGTTCATCTATCCGATCTGCGGTGACATGCGCACTATGCCCGGCCTGTCGGGAGCCCCGGCGGTCGAGCGCATCGACATCGATGAAAACGGCGAGGTGGTAGGGCTCTCTTAAAGCGCAGTACGCAATAGGCAATAGGCAATAGGCAATAGGCAATAGGCAATAGGCAAT
>JAUXJL010000169.1 GCA_030624805.1 Acidimicrobiia bacterium | reverse complement strand
GGGCCGTCGATGCGATCCGTGATCGATTCGGACGGGAGGCGGTCGGTTACGGCTCGGTAGCGCTGGGTGGTGGCCGGTCGGTGCCCGACGAGTTCCGAGAGCTGGCCGAGAGGGAGCTGTGAAGCATTCTCAGCCAAGCGGATCCTCAGAGGCCGGTCACCACCGTCTTGTTCACCGCCAGGGCTGGAAAATCGATGGAAACCCGAATCGGACCTACGCTTCATCAAGACCTACGTTTCATCAATCAGTGGGGCCGAGTACCGGCTCGGAATCGTCGCAGCCGCGGTCCCGAACTGACCGTGCGGCCCGGATGTCGAGTCGCGCCCAATAGCCGACCCAGTCGATCCCGCAACAAGCTGAGGCGTTCGGCGTCCTCGTCTGACAGGAATGCAACGAGGCCCACGGCCATCGCCAGGGGAAAGAGCCCGAGCTCGATGAAGATGCCGAAGCCCACGTGGGAGACGAACGCCAGGATCACCGCCAGTCTTCGGGTCCGGGGGTGCCACAACAAGAAGGGCAGCAGTGTTTCGAAACCGAGTACACCCCATGTGAGTAGCCTCACCGCCAGCTCACTATCGGTAATGAGGGCCGGGGCGGCAAAACGCAGTGTATGGACCGGTGCGAGCGCGTCGAGAACGGCCAACCCCTCCCGCCAGGCAGTTCCCTGCCATTTGGCGATCGCGGTCGTTGCGTACAGCACCGTCATCTGAATTTGCACGAGTCTTACACCCCAGGCGGGTAGAACCTTCGCCGCTCCAGGGCTGAACACGGAACCATCGAGATACCACGAGGGTGTGAGGGCGGCGAATACAGCCAGCTCGACTGCCAGCACTCGCATGACGTTTTCGGTCCCGATGAAGAAACCCCAGCCGGCGGTGGTGAACGTGATCAGCAACACAGCCACCATGGGAAGCGCAACCCGAGTGAAGCGTCCGAGGATCAGGGCAACAGAGCCCATCAGCAGCAGGACGAACGCCAGCCCCACCACCAGGCTGCCGTCCACATATCGAAAGAGTGCGAATACCTGTGATCGGTTGTATCGAATCCCGTCGATGAAGCCCTGGTGGCCAAAGATCGTGAACAGGTCGGGGACGAGAGTAATTCCCCACAGAAAGACGGTGAGTCCAAACACGGTGCGCACGAGTGCGAAGCGGGCCGTCGAGATGGGCTGCAGCCAGAACCACTCCAGTCGCCCCCAGAGGGTGGGGCTTGACTCCTTCATCATTCTGCCTCGTTGAGGTCGAGCCGATACAACAACTCCTCGGGACCCCACAGGGGATCGCCGACCGACCACCGACCGGTGGGCGCCCGTCGAAGCAGAATCTCAACCGCGGTTATCGGTACCTCGCTGGTGGTCTCTCGGGCGATGCGAGCCGCTGCCAGCGACCTGAGCGAAGGGTTGAAGGCCAGCGACTCCTCGTATTCAGCCCAGCGCGCTGTCCAGTAGGTGCCGACGAAGTTGTCGGTGGTGTCGGGGAAGTCGTAACGCTCACGGGAGCCGTCAGGGCGAAGGACATTGGCGTAGACATCGATTGAACCAGTGGCCGGATTCGGTGCGTAGAAATCCCAGCTTGCATCCAATCCGAGAACGCTGAGCGGCGGACGCAGTGCCTTCCGGACCGGGGGGCGCAGGGGTCCGAGCGGCAGCGCCCATGCAGCCAGGAACAGCACCATGGCCGTGAGACCCCCGACGAGCGTGATGCGGCCCCATCGAGAAGATAGAAGTCGGATGGGCGGCGGCTCGCTGAGCCTGCCGCGGCCGGCTACGTCGGGCCGAACGTTCTCAGCCGCTGAGCTGGTCTTCCTGTGATCCCGAGGAGAGAGTCATGTCGGCAACCACGCCGATGACCTGCAGCTTGGGCGCCTCGTACTCCCGAACATCTGTCACTCGAAACCTCCCCGAATCTTGCCAGCACTGCCCGTACTTTATCACGGCCACGCTCCGCTGGTTCGGGTACGCCCCGTATCGGCTCGGAATCCTGGCAGCCCCGGTCCCGAATTGACCGACCTAGCCGTAGGCCTCGATGAACTTGAGTACTCGCTCCCAGGCATCGGCTGAGGCTTCGGCGTGCTCGTCTGCAGATCGGTCGAAGAAGGAGTGCGGGGCCCCATCATAGGTGTGTAGCTCGTGGGAAACGCCTGCGGCGGTTAGTGCATCGTCGAAGGCGGCGATGTCTGTCTGCGGAATGGATTCATCGGCTCCGCCCATGAGCCCGAGCACTGCGCATTCGAAGTCGCCGGCCACGTCGGCCGGGGCCGAAAACTCGGGTCGGCCGGCAACGGGTCGACCATAGAACCCAATCACACCTGACAGTCCATGTCCGGCAACGGCTTGGAGCCATGAGCTCGACCCGCCGAAGCAGAAACCGATCGTGAAGATCGGTCGATCGGCGTCTCCGGAGCGAAGGTGCTGGATTGCCGCGGCCACGTCGGCCGTGACGCCGGCTTGCGTCGCCTTTTCGACATGGGGCCAGAAGTCGAAATCGGCATCGCGATCATCGAGCCCGGCCGTACGGCCGAAATAGTCGATGGCGACCGCATCGAACCCTCGCTCTGCGAAGCGGTCGGCAAGCTCTTCATAGAACGCGAAAAGCCCGCGCACGTCCGGCATGACAACAATCCCCGGCGAGCCGGGTTGTCCTGCCCCGGCCGCATAGGCCAGGGAGTCGGTGCCGTCTGCAGAGGTCAGTACCAGTCGTTCGGTTGCGAAGGCGGCTCCAGAGATGGGTTCGATTGGTGGGTGGGCATCGTGATCAAAACACATGAGTCTTCCTTCCCTCAGCGATAGCCGGGATTGACGAAGTCAAACCGACTTTCGGTCATTGACATCTGTACCTCCTGATGGCGCACGCTAGCGGTCGGGTCGGCCATGATCGGCGGCTCGTTCGATTGCGTAGTACAGGGTCAGAAACTTGATCCCGGCCAGGAAAAATCGATGGTCGGTCTTGAGCTCTCCATCTTCGAGATAGACCTCGATCTCCTCGTCGAAATTGTTCAGCTTGAGCACGCTCAGGTCGTGGGTGTTGGGATCGAATCCCGAGATGTAGTGGCCCGGGAATGGGTGCTTGGTATCCGTCTTCAGCAGAAAACTGCCTTCGGGAAGGTTGAACGGCTTGAGTGTGACAGTGATGTTCGAGTTCGGCAATGGAAACCCGACGGACACATAACCGGTGTCATCGTGGCGGAACGTCGTATAGATGCCGACGTAGATCGCTTCGTCACTGTCGGCAAAGGCCCTCACCCAACCCCGGATGTCGATGTCGGTGTGGTCCTCGAGGGTGATGACGTCGATATAGCTAACCACCCCTCGTTGCGCCTCCTTGGTGTTGAACGGGAGGTTGGCCTGTTGGAGGGGGCGGGCGATCACTGTCTTGAAGAGCCAGAACCCCGGCATGATCCAGAGTTTCCATTCCGGGATGATCGTGAGGTGGAAGCGGGTCGTGTGCTGATAGAACTCCCGAATGAGGGGATGAATGTCATTGGGATCGAACGTGGGGCCGGCCAGCGAGTCGAAGTCGCCGATGATGCCTGCGTCGTCCGGGTTGCGGAGGAACGTTCCACCCCGGTCACGGGCCAGGCCCTCGAAATAGCCGGAGCCGACTTGTCGTGTCCTCGACTCGAAGGGCACGACGTAGGCCAACTCACCGGGCCGCACCCCTTCTCCCATGATTGAAACCTGCTCCGGGCGCCCGCGGTAGACAAACGCCACAACCAGCCGATACGTCATCGCCACGAGCGCGGCCACCGCCGGCGCGTGTGTGTCCGGCCAGTTGGACTGGAATACCCAACCGATCAGTAGGCCTATCGCCAGACCGAGCGCAATTTTGGTCAGCCGGAATCCGATCGCGCCGAAGACCACGCCAACGACGGCTCCGTACGTCGCGAGGTTGCCGGCCCCGAACAGCGCTTGAAGCAGCCAGCCGAGAAGGGCGGCCGGAGCCGTTGATGCGATAATCCTCCATCCGAGCGGCTTAGGCGTGCCGGGAATGCGGCGGGCATCAGTTACGCCTTCACCGAAGGCGAAGATGAGCCCACCGAACAGGGCCCCCCAGCCGGCGCCGGGCCAGTTGAAGCTGCCTCCAACCGCCAATCCACCAAGGCCTCCAAGTATCAGCCCGGCTGTGGCCGCACCGAGTACCTGGGCTCGGGTTCGTTCGCCTGCCGGCTCGGTCGTCACGCGGCAGGGAGCGGAGCGAACAGGTCGACCGGGTTGCCGTCCGGGTCCTTGACGACGGCGTAGCGCTGGCCCCAGAAAGCATTCCAGGGTTCCTTGTGGCCCTCGTGTCCTGCCTCGGTGAGAGAGCTGTAGAGCTCGTCCACCTCGGCTGGGGAGGCACAGAGGAAGGCCAGCCCAACCCGGTGCCCGCCCTCGGGCGGGGACCAGTCGGGATCGAAGCTATGGATGACATCGACCGTATCCCAGGCGATTCTCATGCTTCCTGCGGTTGATTCCACATGACCCTCGGTATCGGCCTCGGCTGGGATATCGAATCCGAGGCGACGATAGAAGGCGAGCGAGGCTGCCATGTCCTGGACGATGATTCCGACGAGATCGAGGCTCGGTGGCATGGAGGGAGTCTATGCGGAGGGTTTCCGGTCAGTCGGGGATGTCTGTTTGGAGCCGGCCGTTCAGGCACTCGATCTGGATCTCGAGCTCGGACTCATCCTCGCCTGATGCGAAATCGACCCGCACCATGTCGGGTCCTCCCGTTTGGGCAATACATGTACGAAGCCGTGTGAGGTCCTCGCCAGTTAGTGTCCCGGGGTAAGCTTCGGGCATTCAACGAGAGGCAAATATGTTCGCCGCAATAGGACTTGGCTGGGGCGAGGCGATCGTCGTGGTCGTTGTCCTTCTCGTTCTTTTTGGCGCCAAACGGCTGCCTGAGCTTGCCCGATCCCTCGGGTCTTCCGTGAAGGAACTCCAGAAAGGCCTGGAAGAGGGCGTCGTCGAAGACGAGGAATCCGAGGAGTCAAAGGGCTAGGCGTCCACGGCAACGCGGGCACACGCCGGATTCGGAGATGCCGGGCCTTTGACGTGCCAACCGGCCAGTACCCAGACGCGACCGAGAGACGGGCCGTATGGGGAGGAGCCCGTCTCTCAGTTATGCCTCAGAACCCGAACAGGAGAAGCATCTCCAGAGTTCTGAGTCGCCGGGAACGCACCTGGCGTTCCCTACGACGATGACCAGCAAATGATCGTTGACCCATTCCCGGTCTCATAGGGCCGAAGGTCACGTTGCTGGGAAGAGAAGCTGGGCGCCCTCCGATGAAGTCACCGGCCGACACGATGGCCGGCCGGGCCGAAGTCACCGGCCGACACGATGGCCGGCCGG
>JAUXJL010000075.1 GCA_030624805.1 Acidimicrobiia bacterium | reverse complement strand
CCCCTCCCTCCGGCGACCGATAGCGGAGGCTATATGTGATGAGATGGCTCGGGAACCTTGTGGTATTCGTTCTCGTACTCGCCGTCCTCAAGTTCTTCTTCGGATGGAACATCTCGATCGCCGGAAGCGTCGTCCTCACGATCATCCTCACGGTCATCTTCAACCTCATAGGGCGGGCAACCCGCTAGCGCAGACCACTATCACGGCCACGGCAGGGTGAATCGGCTGGGAAATCGAATGCCTTCGACACTCCCGGGGACGTTCCGGATTCCGGAACTTAGGTCTGGCCTGCATTCCGGCAGCGTAACTCGCGAAATCTCCGACTCGTCATGTCACCGGCATGAGTGCCGAAGCTCTGCAAGACTCAAACGGGCAACCGAAAGGAGACCGATGTCCACTGTTCTCATCGCGGGAGGCCTTGGTCCGCGGGGCGAGGGTTGTAGCCGGGGTGTGCAATTGTGAATGACGGCGCCGACGGCGGGGGCGCTGGACAGGACGAGAAGGCTACGACTACAGCCCTGGTAGCGGCGCTCACTGAGACGGGGGAAAAATATGCCGCGGCGGCGAGGCAAGCAGCCGCCGCCGAGCAGCGGGTTGAGCAGCTCGAGGAGCAGCTTCGTGCCACGCGATCCGAGCTGGAACGCCTGCAATCCAGTTCCGCTACGGCGCCACCCACGGCCCAGGCGGAAGAGAGTTCACACAAAGCCGAGGAGCCCGAGGTCAAAGCGCGGGGAGGCCCATGGTGGCGGGAACGCCGCAGGCGACGGAGAGCTCGAGACAATGTCGCGGAATGAGCTGAATCGATCGAAGAGGGCGTTGCACGGGGACTGGGCTCCGATGCCGGTGGATAAGGTGTCCTTCGAATACACCAATGGAGGGATCAACGATGGATCTGTTGGGATCAAGGAACATGATCAACGCCACGATGAAGTAGAGCGAGTTCTACGCCGTCTCGCCGAGCAGGTCGCCCAGCTCAGCATCGATCTAAGTGTGACAAGATCGCAACTTCGGAAAGTGTCGTTGACAGTCGAAGGCAAGGTCTCCGAAGCAGAACTCGATCCGTCCGTCCTGACCCTCAATGAGGGCATCAAGAAAGCCCGGGCCAAATTGGCCGCCGCCCAGGACGCAGCCGATGAGCAATGGTCGGCGCTCAACGACGAAGTGATTGCCGCGCTGGACGACCTCCGCGACGAACCGACCGAGGGCGAGGCGTAGCCCGCCCAAACTTGGTGCTCAACTGGATGTGGCTGCCGAGTTCCGAGTAACGAGTGCCCGCCCACGGTCAGCCGCGATTAGGATTTTGGCCTTGTGGCCGATCCCACCCCAGTCCGGCGCCCGCGTAGAGAGCGCATTATTCGCAAGGTCGCCACGCTGATCGTCAAAGGCGTCTATAGGAAGGTCGACGTCTATGTTTACCATTCCGACGTCGAGGCGATTGACGTCCCGCGGGTGTCGGTCTCCAACCATTTCGGGGGCTTCGCCGACCCATTGCTCCTCGTGTACGCCGCTCCCCGTCTGCCTCGTGTTATTGCCCGGGACGTGATTTGGAAGTTTCCGCCCGCCCGTTGGGTGATGAACTGGGCGAGGGCGATTCCCGTTCACAAGCCCGAGGATCGAGGGGCGGGCTCGAACGACGTGATGTTCTCATCGGCGTATGGAGCTCTCGAGGAGGGCTCCCACTTGATGATCTTTCCCGAGGGTATCACCCGCGACGAGCCGTCGATTGGGCCGGTCAAGACCGGCGCCGCTCGGATCGTTTTAGGAGCCCGGGCGAACGGCGTCGAAGGGATCCAGATCACCCCGGCCGGCATCTATTATGAGAACAAGGCAGCACTACGTAGCGACGTTTCCATTCAGATCGGTGCGTCCATCAACCTCGACGAGACCATCGAGAGGTATGTGGGACCCGGCGCCGATGAGGGTCCGGAGAATCGCAACCTAGTACACAGACTCACCGATGACATTGAGGCTCAGCTCCGACATGTCGCCCCCGACTTCAGTGACTGGGATGACGCCAGGACCATGGCCGATGGCGCCGAGATTCTGTTGCGCTCACTCGCCGATGATCCGGCGGATCCAGTCCCGCTGGCCGAGCGCGACTACATCGCCGGGTATCTGGGCCGTCGACCCGAGGCGGATCGAGACAAAGTGACGACCGCGGTGGGCTCGTACCAACGGGAACTCTCGGACCTGGGGCTCACCGATGCCCAATTGTTATCCGACATGACCGGACGACACTTTCTATGGCGCCTGATCGGGTGGCTGATCCTTTCTGTCGTGTTGTTGCCGTTCGCCGTTGTGGGGGCTGTTATCAACTGGATTCCGTATCTGATCGTCAAGGCGGTGGGGTTGATGCGAGCCGCCCCGGCGATGTTGGCCACCGTCAAACCCCTGACTGCCATCGTCGCGTTTGGAATCACGTGGGCCGTCACCGTCTGGGGTGCGTTCCGCACTTTCGGGACGGACGGGGCTGGGCTGGCAGCGCTATTGATGCCGGTGTACCTGGGGGCCGTCATTGTGTTCGTGGAACGAGTACAAGCTTTGTGGGCCGCCTTTCGAGCCTGGCGGGGACTCAGGTCAGTCACCGAATTGGAGGACTTCATAACGTCGCGCCGGGGTGGCGTGGTCGAAAACCTATTGGAGACGCTGTGACCATCGAGGGAGTCATGGGATCGCTGGTGGTTTCGGTCCCCGCCATCATTCTGATCGGATTCACTGTCGTTGATGTTGTTCGACGGCGGGACCTCTCGATCGGTCGCAAAATCATCTGGCTGGCCGTAGTCGTCGTGCTGCCTGTGTTTGGCACGTTCTTCTACCTGCTGGCTCGACCGTTTCCCGACCCGATCATGCAACGGGTCGAGCGCAATGATCGGACCGCTCAGTTCGTGAAGCTCCTCGAGCAACGTGAGCGCGGTTCGTTGTCTGGGGAGGAGCTCGAGGAGGCAACGCTGCGGTTGTTCGGTGACAAGGTCGATAGCTAGGGCCGCAGGGGCTGGTCGGGGAGAGTTTTCGCGGATTAGAGTCAACGCCGATGTAGGAGTTGTTTGCCAGCGCAAGGGGATCCGATGGCCGATTTCAATCCACGTTTCAACACGCTCGTCGAGATCTTCGAGCACAGCACCCGCCAGTTCGGTGATCGGCCGCTGTTCGGGGTGAAACGAGACGAGTCGTGGAGTTGGATGAATTACGGTGCCTTCGGTGAGGAAGTCGATCGGGTTCGAACCGGGTTGGCTGGGCTCGGTGTCGCCAAGGGTGATGTGGTCGGCATCATCTCTGACAATCGTCCCGAGTGGGCTATCGCCGCTTACGCCGCCTATGGGCTGGGTGCTTCGGTGGTGCCAATGTATGAGGCTCAAGCCGACGAGGCCTGGCAGTACATTCTGGGTGACTCAGGCACCAAGGTGCTGTTTGTCGCCAACCAGAAGATCCACAAACGCGTCGACTCGTTTCGGGCTGAGCTTCCCGGACTCGACCACGTGATCGCATTCGAAACCGGACCCGCCGTCGATGACCTTTCGTACGCCAACCTCGGGTCCGATGCCAGCCTCACCCCACTAGCCGAGGTGGAATCCGGTGACATCGCCGGGTTCGTCTACACCTCGGGTACTACCGGCAAACCCAAAGGTGTGCTGCTATCGCATGGCAACCTGGCCAACAACGTCAGCGCCGTCACCGATGTCTTTCCCCTCGACCCCGACGACCGGACACTGTCCTTCCTGCCATGGGCACACGCCTTCGGCCAAACCGTCGAACTCCACACCGTGTTAGCGATGGGCTGTTCAACCGCCTTTGCCGAATCGACCCACAAAATCGTGGCCAACCTGGCCGAGGTGGCCCCCACCATGCTGGTGAGCGTCCCCCGCATATTCACCCGTATCTACGATGGTGTGAAAAAGAAAGTAGCCGAAGACGGTGGGGTCAAAGAACGAGTCTTCAATGCCGCCCTCACCAACGCTCATAAACGACAGGAACTCGCCACCGCAGGAAAAACCAGCCGCTGGGCCGATCTTCAACACTCGATCTTCGATCGAGTGGTCTTCGCCCAGGTACGAGAACGGTTCGGAGGAAACCTCAAATACGCCATCAGCGGTGGGGCCGCCATCCCCGTCGAAGTAGCCCAGTTCATCGACGCGCTCGGCATGACAGTCTTTGAGGGCTATGGCCTCTCAGAAACCTCACCGATTGTGACTGCCAACTGGCCCGGCACCCGCAAAAACGGTTCGGTCGGTAAACCCGTCCCCGGGGTACGAGTAGAAATCGACAACACCGCCGCCGGTGACGAAGACACCGGCGAGATCATCGTGCATGGACATTGCGTGATGCAGGGTTATCACAATCTTCCTCAAGAAAACCAAGCAGTCTTCACCGAGGACGGCGGGTTCCGGACCGGTGATCTCGGACGCCTCGACGACGAAGGATTCCTCTACATCGTCGGACGGATCAAGGAACAGTACAAACTCGCCAACGGCAAATACGTGGTACCGACCATCATCGAGGAAACGATCGGCCTCTCCCCCTACATCCTCAACGCCATGCTCTACGGGGACGGCCGACCCTACAACGTGGCGCTCATCGTGTTGGACACAACTGCCGTCCAAGCCTGGGCCGCCCAACAAGGCCTAGAACTCGAAGATGACGAACTGCTCCACAACCCCGACGTGCTCGAATTGATCGGCGCCCAGATCAGCACTCAAACCGAAAACATCCCCCACTACGAACGCGTACGCGAATTCGCCCTCCTCAACGATGACTTCACCACCGAAAACGGCATGCTCACCCAAACCCTCAAAGTAAAACGCCCAGTAGTACTCGACCACTACACCAACCAACTGGAGACCCTCTACCAATAAGCAACCAGCCCCGACCGGGCCACCAGCTCCGCGTTAGGGTGGACCCTCGACGGCGTCTGAAGAGGGGCGATGGCAGAACCTGAGACGGACTTTCCGGAGTTGAATCAGGATGACCCCACCAAGGACCTGTGGCGGTCACCGCGCGAGGATCTACAAGGCGATCGCCCACCCGGGCTTATCAACCTAAACCGGTATCCGATGGCTCTCGGCTCACACGGCATAGCAACGTTCCTGCAACGGCCGGTGGCATTGACCCCGGCAGACTTGATGGCGGCCGAGGTTGATGTGGCGTTGGTGGGGGCGGGCCTCGACTTCTCAGGGGGCATGCGGGGAGCAGCCTTCGGCCCACGGGCGCTGCGCTCTCATGACATGTATCTGCCAAACGTTGCGGAGGGCCTGCCCCACGCCCATGTCATGGTCGATGCAATGAAGGATCTCGTCATCGCCGACTACGGCGACGCCGCCGTCGATTTCGAGAGTGTTCATCGGTCGATCGAACCGGTTCGCGCGATCGTGCGCGAGATCGTCCAAGCCGGTACAAAACCCTTCGTCATCGGCGGTGATCATGCGCTGATGTATCCTGATGTGGCAGCCCTTTCTGACGTATACGGCAAAGGAAAGATCGGCGTTGTCCACTTCGACGCTCATTACGATGCTGGGAGCTTCGGACTTGGTCACAACCTCACGCACGGAACCCCGGTCCGCCGCCTGATCGACCAGGGTCATGTGTCCGGCCACAACTTCATCCAGGTCGGCCTGCGAGGTTATGTTCCGACCGGTGAGGACCTCGCCTACATGAGAGATCAGGGTTTTCGCTACCACTTCATGGCCGAGGTCGAGCGCCATGGCTGGGACCAGGTGATGGAGCGGGCCATTGCCGAAGCACTCGATGGTGCGGAATTTCTCTATATCTCGCTCGATATCGATGTCTTGGACCCGGCGTACGCCCCGGGCACCGGCACACCGGAACCGGGTGGATTGACACCGCGCGAGTTGTTTCCGCTTCTGCGCCGCCTTGGCGCCGAGACAAACCTCGTCGGGATGGAGCTCGTCGAGCTCAACCCGCTCGTCGACCCGACCTACGTGACCCCACTTGTCGCCAACCGGGCGGTACGTGAGATTCTCACCGGGATTGCGATGCGAAAAGGTGGCATTACCGAGCCGCACTACCTGTCACCCGAGACCACCGACCACGGACAGGGCTAATCCCCCGACCCTGTCGGACCGCCGGGCCTGCACCGTCTGAAGGAGTCCGACGTCAAGACTCGAGCGATCACGAGAGCGCACGTCACGCGTTGGCTGGCGCTACCAAGTCGAGGTCCTCGGGCTCGCTGACCTAGTCCACGGTTGACTCGGTGTTCTCCTCGGCCCCGGAGGGAAACGCCCTGTACCCGTACAGGCCAAAGGCCGCCGCCGTCAAGGCATGCCATATGGCGTGTCCCTGATACAGGCTGTTCGGATCGCACATCGGCGCATCGGTGCGACCCAGGATGTTGACGACCCCGGCCACGGCGAGCAGCCCACCGACGGCGAAGAGCCATCGCTTAGTGCGAGGAGAGAGTGGACCGCGCTTTCCGGACCAATACAGGTAGATCTCGCTGCCCACCGCCGCGGCTCCCACCACGCCGGTTACCGCGTTTCCGGCGTCGGGGGAAAGAGCCATTACGACTCCGACCACACTCGTGATAGCGGCAAACACCACGAGGGAAGTGGTTTCGCTCCATCGCAACACCGTTCCCAGATTTCGTGAGGCGACCACGGCAAGGACGGCGGCGATCGTCAGGTCGTGGAGAAGCCGCGACCCGGACGGTTGCGGACCATGGAAAGCAACGCTACCGACACCAACGCCGGCGAGGCTCTGGCCGAAGACGACTTGGGTGGCCGTCTCGGTAGCACGATTCCGCAGAGCTCGAGCGACCAGCCAGAGACCGGCAAGGATATAGGCAGCGCTTGAAATGGCGTTGACGGGTTGGGCCAGGATTCCGTCTCGAAGCGCCTCACAATCGCTCTCACCTATCCGGCCCTGCAGAAGGAGTGCAATCAGACGAGTTCTCATCCGAGCATTCTGCCAATCCGTTGGCGCGTTGTGACCTGGTGCCTCGTCGACGATCGTCCGGGACTGTGGTCAGGTGCCAGGACTACGACCCCCCCGGCAGCCCGCAGACCCGGGCACTGCATCATGTGATCAGCCGGTGTGCGGTGGTGTATGACTGGGGGGATCGGCCAGCCGAGATGCCGGATCCACTTTCGCGATTCCTCGATAGGCGCGGTGCAGGGGTCGCGGTTGTCCCCTCAGCGGAGTTGAAGCCAGCGATTCCCAGCGATGCGACTGAGCTCAACCCACCTGGGCCGATCGAAGTCTCAACGATAGAACCGCCTGGATCAAGCCGGACACGATGAGCGTGAGCCCAATGACGGCCGCCAGAACGAGCAAGGTAACGTCGGGCCAGAACAGCAAGATGGCGCCCCCAATGGCAGTGATAACGCCGCCGGCAACACCGACGAAGGCATAGTCCGGATCATTGTCACGAATCCCTTGATAGGCGTCGACTAATCCGGAAAGAACCCAAAAGAGGCCGAGCACCACCACAAGGATCTCGATCGTTCTCGAAGGCCGGCGCATCACGAAGATCCCGGCTACGACGCTCAACACGCCGACCAGGAAGAGCACCCAGGTGCCTTCACCACTTCGTTCACCGAGTGCGAAGAACATACGAAACATGCCGACTACCAGTAGTTGGACCCCGGCCAGCACAACGAGGACGAGCAGGGTGCGGCCCGGCCAGGCAATTACGACGACTCCAAGCCCAACCGAGATCAGTCCCCCGACAAGCACCCAGTACCACCTGCGGGCGGGGTTGGTTTCTGGCCCGTCGAGCGAAAGCATCTGCTCAGCGCTCACCGTTGACCTCCCCCACTTTCGTTGGGAGGATGGTAGACACGTGAGGTCGCGAAATCCCAGCGAGGCCCCAACCGGCTGGACCGCCCGACCTACCGTGTGGTTAGAAAGCTAACCAGACGCCGGAACCGATTCGGCCAACTGCGGTGGCAGTTCGGCCTCCTCCAAGCCATTTCGGCCTCGCCGGCCGACCAGAAACCCAACGACCAGTCCGAGACCGACTGCGCCGAGGAGCAGCCACAGTAACGAACGGGGCACTTCCACGATGGAAGCTTGGGCTCGCTTGGCCGTGTCGGCGATCACGGCCGTGTCCTTGGCCAGGTAGGCAACCTCGGTAATGGCGTCGGCTGCGGTGCTGAGTGCGCTTACTAGACCTGCGGTTGAGCTCATATGGGCAACCCCCTCATTGTGTGATATCGCTCATTTCTTCAGCAGAATCTAGGCGATCGCCACCAATAGCCCAAAGGCAGAGGTGACGAACGGCGCCTCACGATGACCAGGCGGCGGCCATGCTATTCGGAAGCGGTGCTGACTCGAATCGT
>JAUXJL010000063.1 GCA_030624805.1 Acidimicrobiia bacterium | reverse complement strand
CGCCGAAGGTGCCCACCCCGCGGTGATTCAGCGACATCTGGGCCACAGTTCGATCTCAGTGACGATGGACAAGTACGGTCACCTCTTTCCATCTGATCAAGAGGATCTGGCAGCTCGGCTGAACGCTAGATATCACACGTCAGTCACGACTCATG
Source organism: Acidimicrobiia bacterium (assembly GCA_030624805.1). Lineage (GTDB taxonomy): Bacteria > Actinomycetota > Acidimicrobiia > Spongiisociales > SHLN01 > SHLN01. The sequence continues at coordinate 8,927 of JAUXJL010000063.1, read as the reverse complement.
TGGACAGAATGTGGACACCTTCGGCATAGAAATCATTCTCTCGGGAACCCGCACCCTCGGAGACCCAGCTGCTGCAGGCTCTTCTTCAGTGGGCCCGGTGGGGATCGAACCCACGACCTTCGGATTAAAAGTCCGCTGCTCTGCCGATTGAGCTACAGGCCCAGTTCGAGAAGCGTAGTTCCCATCGACTGGTGGGGGTCAAGCTTGCGTCAACTCCTTGCGGTAGTGGTGAGGGCGCGTTTGTACCCGTCGAGCCCGAACCGCTGACCTGTAGGAGCGCACTCAAGGCGGCGCCGACGCTTCGTCGTGGTGCCCGCCAGCATGGAGTGCCAACGCGAGGAGGGCACTCTGTGGCGCATAGTGGACTTCGGTGGCAGCCCTCAAGACCTCAGCGGAGTGCTCGTGACGACCCACGTTGCGCAGAGTCGATCCGTCGCAGACCATGAACCGCTTCCCCCTATCGTCCGGTACGCCCGGTTCCCAGGCGGAGTCGTAATAGCGAATGGCGTCGGATTCCTCGCGATAGCTGTCACAGGCTCAGGCAGCTTCGATCCGGGCCTCGACGTTTTCAGGATATTCCGTTGCTCTGCGCACAGCGCCTGCCAGGGCGATGTCCTTCGATTTCATGGCCCGAACGATTCGACGGAGATCAGTCGGAACCGATGAAGAGGGCCGATGCGCACTGACCGCTGGAACTCACCCCTTCCCCCACAGGGGGGACTGACAAAACACGACTCCGCTGGAGGCTCAAAAAGTCGTCTAAGTGGGCCCGGTCGCTACCTCATAGCCGGACGTGGACCAGTCGCTCCAGGAGCCGGGGTAGAGCATGGCGTTGCCGATACCAGCGTGGGCGATGGCGAGAAGGTTGTGGCAGGCTGTCACTCCGCTTCCGCAGTAGACGACCGTATCGGTGCCGTCGCCGACGCCAAGGGACCCATACTTTTCGGCCAGCACCTCGACCGGCAGGAACCGCATGTCGGGACCAAGGTTGTCCTCGTACGGTGCGTTGACGGCACCGGGGATGTGGCCGGCTGCCGGATCGAGGGGTTCGTGCTCCCCGCGGTAGCGCTCACCGGCCCGGGCATCGAGTGTCACCATCGAGTCGGGACGTTCCCGCATCTCGTCACGATCGACCGTCAGTCCTGGTTGCTCATCAACCGAAAGCTCCCCGCGACGATGGTCGGGCGGTTCACTGATCGAAGAATGACCGTCCGCCATCCAGGCTGTGAGCCCCCCATCCAGCACATAGGTACGCTCGTGGCCGATGGCTCGAAGCATCCACCATAAACGAGCGGCTACTCCCCCGCCTCGATCGTCGTAGGCCACAACCACATTGTCATCGCCGATGCCGAGCTCACCCATACGGGCTGCGAACACATGCCAGGCTGGGAGGGGATGACGACCGGGGCCCTCGGCCGCCGACAAGTCAGTCTCGAGGTCCACATAGGAGGCTCCAGGGATGTGAGCCTCCTCGTAGGCTGCTCGACCACGATCCGGCTCGCCGAGGTACCACCTGACGTCGGCCAACCGGAGAACGGAATGATCGATGTGCCGGGTCACCCAATCGATAGAAACAAGCGGCCCGGTCACCGTCGGATCATTCAAAAAGCGGGAGGTAGCGGGTCGGTGAGTTGGCCGCGCACCTCAGGTGTCCAGAGATCGGGCGCGAAGGCCACCGCCTCCCAGGGACGGGCAATAACATGCCAGGAGAGGAGAGCGGCCACCATCGGAACGGATATGGGTGCGTTTATTCGGACCCGGTTGTAGTTAACGGTCGAGCCGCGCAGCCAGGCCGCCGGCTCCGTGCCCACCGCCAGCTGCCACCGACGAGGAATTCGGCCCTCATGCTGCAACAGGTAGGTGAATCCAAGGCCAGATACCTCCCATCGGTTTCCCCAGAAAGAATCGCGGGTTGCTCTCGCAAACGGAACTTCATCCTCAACGGCCCGCACGACCCCCCACCCGTCGGGCTGCAACCTCCAACGCGCCCCGTCCTTGAGCGTCACGGTGGTGTAGCAATTGCGGGGCTTTCGAATCGCCTTGGCCAGCACTTCGCCTCGTTGCACGAGCTGCCACTGGTTCGAGAAGAGTCCGCTGGTGAGCTCAGCCTCGCCGAGCACAACGCGGGAAAGGCTACGTGGCTGCATGTCGGAACGGTAGTCGTCCCCGGCTTCGAGCGGGCCGGCCCACCGTAGAATGTGCTCCATGCAGCTGCATCTGCTCGATGGCACGTACGAGCTGTTCCGATCGTTCTTTGGTGCCCCCCCTCGCTCAGCACCAGATGGGCGAGAGGTTGGGGCGGTAGCCGGAATAATCGCTTCCACCCTCAGCCTGTTGCGAGAGCCCGGCGTCACCCACCTGGCAGTAGCTACGGACTACGTGATCGAGTCGTTCCGCAACGAGCTGTTCAGCGGATACAAGACCGGCGTGGGCATTCCCGAGGAGCTGATGGGCCAGTTCCGGCTCGCCGAACAGGCGTGGGAGGCTCTCGGGACCAAGGTGTGGCCCATGGTGGAGTTCGAAGCCGACGACGGCATGGCCAGTGGAGCGTGGAAGTTCGAAGACCAGGTCGATCGCGTGGTATTACTCAGCCCAGACAAGGACCTCTCGCAGTGTGTGGATGGCGACCGGGTGGTTACCTATGACCGGCGCCAGGAAATCGAGCGCAACGAGGATGGGGTGTGGGCCAAGTTCGGCGTTGCGCCCTCCTCAATCCCCGACTACCTCGGATTGGTGGGCGACACCGCCGACGGCATACCCGGGTTGCCCGGCTGGGGGGCCAAATCCACGGCAACGGTCCTGGCTCACTACAGGACGATCGAAGAAATCCCCACCCACGCGGCGGATTGGGACGTGAAGGTCCGGAGCGCGGCAAGGCTCGCTGAAACACTGGCCGCCCATCACGAGGACGCGTTGCTCTACCGGGACTTGGCCGTGTTGCGGCGGGATGTGCCGATCACCGACACGCTCGAGGACCTGGAATGGAAGGGTGCGCTCCGCACTGAGTATGAAGCACTGTGCACCGAGCTCGGCTTCGACGGGCTCACATCCCGACCACACCTGTGGCAGGAGTGACTCGGGAGCTAGGCCCTGTGGTAAGGGCCGAACGCCGGTATCGATCAGCCGGACCGGGCAGTAGGTTCTCGGTCGAGGAAGCAGCATGACGACCAGCGCAGCCGAAATCGACGCACGGTCCAGAAGGACAGCTCAGCCGCTGGAGCATGGCAGCATGGTGCTATGAACACGGCTTCTGCCGATTATGAGCTGATCATCATCGGCGCCAATCGGGCCGGCATCTCGGTAGCGATTGATGCTTTCGAGGCAGGCGTTGAGAAACTGGCGATCATCGACAGCCGTGACGATGTCGAAGTACCCGAGCTCAATGGGGAGCCCGACGTGCGCCTCGGCAGCCGGGTCGAGAGCATCCGTGAGGACGGAAATGTCACCGTCATTGGATCGGACTTTGAGATCACGGCCCCGGCGGCAGTGGTAGCGGCGAGGGCCGGTGTGGAGTCGGTGGCACCGGACTACTCAATCCCCGAGAGCCTGGCCCCCAGGATCCACTTCCGAATGCCCGATTCGATTCCGGTCGAGGATGATGTACTCGTCATCGGATCCGGGGAGACGGCCGCCGAGTCGGTGGAGGACCTCGTAGAGGCTGGTCATGCCTCGGTTGTCTTGAGCCTCCCATCTGGGGCGTTCGACCAGCTGGCGTTCCGAACGCGGGAGGACTTGCTCCGGATCGAATCCGATCGGAAAGCAACCATCTTCTGGCACTCCCACCCCACCGGAGTCATTGACGCCGACGGATATCCGATGGTCACATTCTCGGACCGCCGCACCCCCGACCTCGTCTTCGATCACATCATCTACAACATCGGGACTGGCACTCCGTCCAAACATCTCGAGCGGCTCGAAATCGGCGTCGAAGCCGTCAGCAAGCCGGCGGCCCTGTATGTCCTCACTGAGGAGGACCCGAGCCGCGACGAGCCTGAGTTGGCCGAGATGGTTTTTGTTTCGCCCGGTCACGCCTGGGGTGTCATCCACGACCGGCACTTCGGGCACTTGGCCAAACCTCACGACCTGAAAGCCAGGCCACCGTTGGTCTACGCCGGCCTGGCCGATCGTCTCCGTGACAAGCATTACAACGCCACCATCACGTCGTTCGAGAACTACCACAGCGACTTGTGGATCTTGCGCGTGAAACCGGACGTCGGAGATGCAAGACACGACCCTGGCCAATACGCCAACTTGGCACTTGGTTACTGGGAGCCTCGTCTGGACGGAATCGACGAGCACCTCGATGAGGCCAAAACCGAAAAGTTGGTGCGGCGCTCGTATTCGATCTCTCATCCGATGCTCGACGCCGAGGACAACGTCGTCAAACCTGAGGACATCGATGGCGTTGAGTTCTATGTCGTGCTCGTCCGTCCCGAAGGCATGGACCATCTCCCCGAGCTCACCCCCCGGCTCGCTCTCAAGAGGGCAGGGGACCGCATCTTCATAGGAGCCAAGGTGGCGGGCCGCTACACGCTCAAGTCGGTTACAGATCCCGACATGGATGTCATCTTCTTATCAACAGGCACCGGAGAGGCGCCCCACAACAACATGACGGCCCAGCTATTGCGCGATGGCCACACCGGGAAGATCGTGAGCGTCTGCACCGTGCGGTACGAGCGTGACCTTGCCTATTTGGAGACCCATCGCCGGCTCGAGAAGCTGTATCCCAACTACAGCTACTTCCCCCTCACAACCCGTGAAGCCGACACGATCAACAACAAGGTGTACATCCAGGACGTGATCACCAGCGGGATGCTCGACGAAACGCTCGGGCACGAGCCCCACCCCGACAAGTCTCAGTTCTTCCTGTGCGGCAACCCTCTCATGATCGGGATCCCGGAGTGGGAAGGCGACACCCCGAGCTTCCCGGACCCGCTCGGCGTGTGTCAGATCCTCACCGAGAAAGGATTCACCGTCGACCACCGCGGCGTCGACGGCAACGTCCACTACGAGGAATACTGGTAAGAAGCCGGACTACGTCTGACCGGTCGCCGGCAACCGGCTCTCGTTTGATATTGCACAAAACTTTTGTTGGGCCCCACGATCCTCACGACGCCAGGACACCTCAACCAAACTCGACGGTGAGGTCGGTATGAGTCTTCACTGTTTGGCCAACGCCAGCACTTGTTCCAGGTCGGCGATGAGGTCATCGGCTGCTTCGAGGCCAACCGACAGACGCAGCAAGCCGGGTGGTGCCAGCGGATTGACACTGGCGCGATGCTCGACGATGGATTCCACCCCACCGAGCGACGAAGCCCTGCGGAACACCGTGAATCGGGGGACGGCTTCGGCAGCCGCCGCGTGTGAATCCAGCTCGAACGACACAATCGCACCTCCGGTACTCATCTGCCGACGGGCCAGCTCGAAGTCGGGATGGGAGGTTAGGCCGGGGTACCACACGATGGGAACCCGGGACTCCAGATAGACGGCGATGGCTGCGGCCGTTTCCGACTGCCGAAGAATCCGTAGTGGCAACGTCCGGAGGCCTCGCAGTGTGAGCCACACATCAAGTGAGCCGGGGATGGTCCCGTCAATGACCCGAGCAGCTTCCAACTCGATAGAACGGTTCTGGTCGGCCGCCACGATCACACCTCCCATCGCGTCTGAATGTCCACCGATGTATTTGGTGGATGAATGCATGACGTAGTCGGCGCCGAGAGCCAACGGCTGTTGAAGCACCGGTGTCGCGAAGGTTGAGTCCACCACCACCGTCACTCCGCGGGGACCCAGCTCTGCGGTGGCGGCTGCGATGTCGATCACAAGGCACTTTGGGTTTGAGGGAGTTTCGAGCCATGCCACGTCCCCGGCCGCCAGGTCGTCAAGGGTCTCGGTGGCCTGCCACGAATGCCGATCGCCGGTCACGTAGGCGCGGGTCCCGTGATAGACGTCGGCCGGCAGATAGACCCGTCCTGGATTCAGATACCGCAGCAATGAAGCAACTGCCGACATTCCGGAGGGATACACGACGGCAGAGCCTCCCTCGAGTGCGCTCAACACGGCTTCAAGACGCCGGGTCGTCACATGCTGGTTGCGGCGATACACAAGATCGGTTTGCTCAGACCGGTCGTATGTGGAAGAAACGTGAATCGGCGGTGCCACGTCAACACCGTCGACGATGGCGGCGTCACCGTGCAGAGCATCGGTAAAGGGATCGCCGCTCACTCAGGCAGCAATCGGGGATTGAGTGTGTACGTGCCCAAGACTGAGGCTTCGGCCAGGATGTGACCGGCGTTGGCATCTCGAACCTGGCCACCGGTGAAATCCCCGTCTACACCGCATCGGTCCAGGTCGAGTGCGTACACCGCGAAGGTGTATTCGTGAATGAGCGAGTCATTCCAAGGCGGACACGGCCCGTCGTACCCGAAGTAAAGGCCTTCCATTTCTGGGTCGCCGGTGAACCAGCCGGTGTAGTCGTTGAGACCTTGTCGAGTCCCATCCGGCCCAGCGGGTCCATCTTTTCCCCGCGGGGATATCCCATGAGAGAAGGCTCCTGCCTCGAGATCGCGAACGTCTGGGTTGAGGTCGACTAGAACCCAGTGGAAGAAATCCGTACGCGGCAGGTTCGCTGGCACTTCACGCCCCACCTGATTGACATCATCGCCCACAGTCGGGACGGTCCGGTCCCAACATAGAACCGTCAGCGACTCGGTCCCGTCGGGAACGTCATCCCAACTGAGAGCAGGGTTCCGGTTTGGAGCGAATGCAGCATGGCTTTCCGGATCGGGAAAGCAGAAAGCAAACTCCGCCGGGATCGGCTGTCCCGCTTCAATGTCGACGATGGTCAGTTTCACAACAAGACCTCCTTGTCGCCAAGCCTAGGAAACGGTCGGATTTCGCCGGGGTTTGGAGTTGTTTTCGTACCTTCGAGACTCTCCGCCGGATGGCATGGCAGAACCGTGCTCGGGTTCTACTGGTGAATTCCTTCCCGGGGAACGGAAGATGGGCTCGAAGCTCCGCTCCAAGGACGGATGAGGGCAACCCGGAGCCCGGCTGCCCCCACCGGCGGGGAAAGAAAATGGGCCAGCCGTCGATAGCAACCGTGGATTGAGGTCAAGAGCGGGAAACAAAATACGGACCGAGACCCCCGCCCATTGCGATGGAACACGCTCCGGAACCCGGCAATCGACCTACCATGCGCCTCGCAATGTCTGCCTCCTCCTTTCGTAATGTCGCTCTGATCGCGCACGTCGACCATGGGAAAACCACCCTGGTCGACGCCATGCTGGCCGCCACCGGCGTATTCGCCTCACACGAGGTGAAGGTTGATCGCGTCATGGACTCGAACGATCAAGAGCGCGAACGGGGCATCACGATCTTCGCCAAGGCTGCCTCGGTCGAATGGAAGGGCACTCGGATCAACCTGGTCGACACGCCTGGTCACGCCGACTTCGGTGGAGAGGTCGAGCGAGCGCTTGCGATGGTTGATGGGGTCCTTCTCCTGGTCGATGCCGCAGAGGGACCCATGCCCCAGACTCGATACGTCCTCTCCAAGGCACTGGCTCTCCTCCTGCCGGCTGTGGTGGTTGTCAACAAAGTCGACCGTTCCGACGCCCGCATCGGCAAAGTCGTCGACGAGATCTACGAACTCTTCTTCGATCTGGAGGCGTCAGAAGACCACATCGACTTCCCCATCATCTCGACGGTGGCTCGTGAAGGACGGGCGATGGCCGGTCTCGGCATCCCCGGCCCCGAGGCCGACCTCGGAGCTCTCCTGGATGCCATCCTCGAGGCCATCCCCGAGCCGGCCGGTGATCCGACGGCACCGCTGCAAGCAATTGTCACCAACCTGGACGCCTCCGACTACCTGGGTCGTCTCGCGATCGGCCGGGTCGTCGAGGGTACGATGCGTGCCGGGGAGCATGTTGCGCTCTGCCGCCCGAGCGACGAGGAACCGCCGCTCAAACGCAAGCTGACGAGCCTGCTCGGGTTTGCCGGCCTCGGACGAATCGAGGTTGACGAGCGAGCGGCTGGCGACCTCTTCGTGATCGCGGGCTTCCCCGAAGTTGAGATCGGGGATACCATCGCCGACCCCACCAATCCCGAGCCGCTTCCCCGGCTCACCGTCGACGAGCCCGTGCTGAGGATGACGTTTGGTGTGAACACCTCTCCTCTGGCAGGCCGGGACGGGAAATTCCTCACCTCTCGACAGATCAAGGAGCGGTTGGACCGCGAAGTACTTGGCAACGTATCTATCCGGATCGGGGCGACGTCCTCGCCTGAGATCATCGAGGTGGCAGGGCGGGGCGAACTGCAGCTGGCAGTGCTCATCGAATCGATGCGACGGGAAGGTTTCGAGCTCCAGGTGAGCCGGCCGGAGGTCATCATCCGCGAGGTTGACGGCAAGCCGCACGAACCATTGGAGCGGGCCGTGGTCGACGTGCCAGACGGCTACGTCGGGGTCGTCACCCAGGCTGCCGCGCCTCGCAAGGGCCGAGTCACCGATCTTCGGCCCGGTGATGCCGGTCGCACCATCGTCACCCTCGAAGCCCCCGCCCGGGGCCTGCTTGGCTTCCGGTCGCTACTCATGACAACCACCCGCGGGACCGCCTTGATACACCAGCACCATGCGGGCTGGATGCCGTGGGCGGGAGATATGCCGCATCGGACTGGTGGTGCCATTGCGTCTGACCGCACAGGGACGTCGACCGGCTTCGCTCTCGACAACCTCCAGAAGCGCGGGGAGCTATTCATCGGACCTGGAGTCGACGTGTACGAAGGCATGGTTATCGGGGAGGCGTCACGTCCTGAGGAGATGACGGTCAACCCGACCAAGGGCAAACAGTTGACCAACATTCGCACTCATGCGTCCGACGAGGCGATCAAGCTGAAACCGGCCAAAACCCATACCCTCGAGACTGCCATCGAGT
>JAUXJL010000278.1 GCA_030624805.1 Acidimicrobiia bacterium | reverse complement strand
TCGGGAGTCGAAAGCTCGACAAGTTGCAGTTTTGAGGGAGCGCGATCGGTAACCTCAGTGCTACAGGCAACTGGAGCGAGTATGGGAACAGAGGCCACGGCCCCACGTTTTCCGGGTATCCGGATCACGACCAACGGCAATCAGCTCGTCTCGTACCACACCGAGGCACGGATCACCCAGGGAGGCGTGTTCTATCCGATCACACCTTCGACTGAGATGGGAGAGCAATACCAGCAGTCCTTCGCCGAGGGAAAGCTCGATGTCTTTGGGAACACCAAGATCGCCATCGAGGCCGAGGGCGAGCATGCTGCCCAGGGTGGTGCCATTGCTTTCTCGGTGGCGGGTCACCGGGTCGTCAACTTCACATCGGGTCAGGGCATCGTATACGGGATCGAGCAGTACTACCACGCCCCCGGGAAACTCTCGACGATGGTCATCGAGGTGTCGGCCCGAGCACTCACCAAACATGCCCTCAACGTTCACTGTGGTCACGACGACGTCTATGCGGCTCTCGACACGGGTTGGATCGTGCTGTTCGCCAAGGATTCCCAACAGGCCGCCGACCAGGCACTCATTCTCCGCAAGGTCACCGAGCTGGCTCTGAATCCGGGGATGAACGTCCAGGATGGTTTCCTCACTTCCCACCTGGAGCGGACGTTCTACAAAGCGGAGCCGGATCTTCTTCGCGAATTCCTCGGCGCTCCCGACGACATCGTCGACTGCCCGACCGAGGCACAGCGGCTGTTGTTCGGTCCCACCCGGCGGCGGGTGCCGGCGATGGTCGATCTCGAGAATCCGCTCCTGCTGGGCCCGGTGCAGAACCAGGAGCACTACATGAACGGCGTCATAGCCCGTCGTAACAACTTCAACGAGCCCATTACCGGGTTCCTCCAGGACGCCTACAACGAGTTCGCCGAGCTGACCGGCCGGTATTACGGCTTCGTCACCGAGTACGCCACCGAGGACGCAGACGTGGTATTCGTCACCCTCGGGTCGGCGGCCGAAAACATCGAGGCTGCGGTCGATTTCTTGCGCGCCAACGACGATGCGAAGGTCGGTTCGGTCCACGTCAATGTGCTCCGCCCGTTCCCGGAGGCGGCGGTGGCCAAGGCGCTCGGCGGGAAGAAGCGGGTGATTGTGCTCGAACGAACCGACGAGCCACTCTCGGCCGACAACCCATTGACTCGGGAGGTTCGGGCCGCGCTCGCCAAAGGCGTCGAGGCGCACCATGAGGGCTACAACAACGGCATCGAGCCCCTCTCGCCGGATCAGGTACCGCTCATTCTCAGCGGTTCGTACGGCTTGGGCTCACGCGATTTCCGACCCGAGGCGATCATCGGTTCATACGAATACGCCATGGGTCTTCGATCCCGCCAGGACGGCGGCTCACTGGCAGACGGCGACACCTACTTCACGCTGGGAATCGACCACCCATATGCCGTTGAGGCCGATCGTACGCCTTCGCTGCTTCCCGAGGCCGCCATCGCGGTTCGGCTCCACTCCATCGGCGGGTGGGGGATGATCACAACCGGGAAAAATCTCGGTGAGATCATCGGCTCGGTCGGAGAAGACCTCATCGCCCAGCACGATGAGGTTGATGACTACGGTCGACCCAAGGAAGTGCTGCACGTCAGCGCCAACCCCCGCTATGGGTCCGAGAAGAAGGGCGCACCTACTGCCTACTTCCTGGTCGTGGCTCCTCAACGGGTACGAGTCAACTGTGACCTCCGCCACGTAGATGTAGTGCTGTGCTGCGATCCCAAGGCATTCACCCACACCAACCCCCTCGCCGGCCTAAACGAGGGGGGCACCTTTGTCTGGGAGTCCGAAGAAGACCCCGAGACGGTTTGGCAGCGGATCCCGTCCCGGTACCGCCAGGAGATTGTCGACAAAAAGATCAGCATCTTTACCTTGCCGGGCTTCCGCATCGCCCGCGAGGCGACCGACCGGGAAGACCTCCAGCTCCGGATGCAAGGAAATGCCTTCCTGGGCGCGTTTTTTAAGGTCTCGGGCTTCCTCGAGGACTACGGAGTATCCGACGCCCGGTTCCGGGAGATCGTCAGGAACCAGTACGACAAGAAGTTCGGCCGGTTCGGCGATGCGGTGGTCGAGTCAAACATGACCGTGATGACCCAGGGGTACGAGTTCGTGCAGGACGTGCCCCACGGTGAGATCGAGGCATCAGATCGCTCATCAATGCGGGAGCCGGCCCTCATGGCTTGTGAGGGGTGCTCGGTTGACGTGCCGTCGCGAGAGCCAAAGGCCTCCCAGGGCGTGGCCATCCCATTTACCCGGATATCCACCTTCGACAAGGAATTTCGAGCCGGCCTTGGTTACAACCAGCCGGCCTCGCCGCTGGCGTCGATCGGGATGATGGCGGCCTCCACCGGCCGCACCGCCTCCAAGTATGTCGCCCGCCGTGAGACGCCGATTTGGATCGCTGAGAATTGCACGGCATGTATGGACTGCATCACGGCCTGTCCGGATACGGCGCTCCCCAATACCGCCCAGGACATGGCGACTGTTTTCCAGACCGCCGCTAAGGCTTACGTGGCCGACATGGTCCAGCGCAAGCTGCTCCTGGCCGAACTTCCCGGTATCGAGAAGCGGATGCGAGCCGCCATGGCCCAGGAGGTAGCCGACAAGGCATCTACGCCCTTCAAGGACCTGCTGGCGGCAGATGTTGCGGGGCTCGAGGGCATCGATGACATCGCCCGCGGCCAGTTCATGGAGCTCTTCGAGCGGGTCCCGTTCGCCTTCCACAAAACTACCGGCGTCTTCCGATCGCTCGAGAGAAAAGAAGAGGGCACCGGCGGGCTGTTCGCCATCATGGTCTCAGACCTTTGCAAGGGGTGCGCCGAGTGCGTCATGGAGTGCCCATATGAGGCACTCGAAATGGCCCAGGAGACCGCCGAGCTAAACGCCGACCATGTCAGTGGCACCAACTTCCTCGACATGCTCGGAGACACGCCCTCCAAGTTCCTGGGGAAGTTCGATCCTGACGACCCGGTCGGTTCCCACGTCGCCCATCTCAAGAACCACCTGATGGTGCGGAGCAACTACGAGGCGCTGGTGTCGGGCGACGGGGCCTGTGCAGGTTGCGGCGAAAAGTCCGTAATCCACGCCATTACCAGCCTCACTGAGGCATACACACGTCCGCTATTCCACGCCAAGGCCGATCGCTTGGAAAGGAAGGCGGAGCGTCTCGACTTCGAGGCCGCTGCCAAACTTGGTGCCCTGCGCCAACGCGACCCGGCAGAGTACGAGCTATTCCGTAGGGCGGTCGCTCACGTGATCATGGGTCTGGGCGGAGAGTCCGACGACGACACAACCGCCAGGC
>JAUXJL010000263.1 GCA_030624805.1 Acidimicrobiia bacterium | reverse complement strand
GGGAAACGGTCTGGAGCACAGGCACAACCGAACGGGCCGGCGCCCGGAAGGCATGGGTCCATTGCGGATCGGCCGCGCCCGGTGGCTGGTCATCGTCGGGCTGATGATGGCCGGGTGGGGGTTGGCGACCCTGGTCAGTTGAGCAAAGACCGGAGGGCCACGGCTGTGGTGGTCTCCCTCCCGGAACGCGAGCGGCGGCTACGGAGCTGCCTACTAGCCTCGCCGCGTGTTTCATTCAGAGAATCTGACGGTTGAGAGGCCGACGTTCGTCAGCCATCTCGAGTGCAGCGCCACCGGTGACCGCTACGAGGCGGACCGATTGCATGGACTGTCAGACGCTGGCAAGCCCCTGCTCGTTCGTTATGACCTCGAGGGGATGGCTCAGGCGATCGACAAGCCCGCCCTGGCCGACCGGCCGCCCGACATGTGGAGGTATCGGGAATTTCTGCCCGTCCGCTCGGTACGAAACATTGTGTCACTTGGTGAAGTGATGACGCCGATCGTGTCCTTGACGCACACCGAGGAGCGGATCGGCGCCGCCTCGATCCTTGTGAAGGATGAGTCGAGACTTCCCACCGCTTCGTTCAAAGCGCGGGGCGTCGGTATGGCGGTCACGATGGCGAACGAGCTAGGCGTTTCGCGAGTGGCCATACCCACAAACGGCAACGCCGGCGCCGCCCTCGCCGCCTACGGAAGTCGCGTGGGCATGGAGGTGTACGTCTTTTGCCCCGAAGACACGCCGGAAGTGAACGTTCGCGAAATCGCGATGCTCGGTGCCCACGTGTGGCGGGTCAACGGCTTGATCAGCGACTGCGGAGAGATCGTGGCTGCCGGCCGAGATGAGATGGCCTGGTTCGACTTCTCCACGCTCAAAGAGCCGTATCGCATCGAGGGCAAGAAGACCATGGGGCTCGAGCTCGCTGAGCAACTGGACTGGGACCTTCCCGACGTCATTTTCTACCCCACGGGCGGGGGAACGGGGATCATTGGCATGTGGAAGGTGTTCAACGAGCTCGAGGCCATGGGCTGGATCGCTCGCAAGCCTCGCATGGTGGCGGTGCAAGCTGAAGGCTGTGCCCCCATCGTGAAGGCCTACAACGACGGTCTTGACCACGCCGAGCCGTGGGAGAACGCTTCTACGGTTGCCGCCGGCATCCGCGTTCCCTCAGCCATCGGTGACTTTCTCATTCTTGCGGCCGTGCGCGACAGTGGTGGGTTCGCCCTCTCAGTGTCGGACGCCGCCATTGAGCAGGCCCAGATGACCGCCGCCAAACGCGACGGCGTCATGATGAGCCCCGAGGGGGCAGCCACCCTCGCCGGCTACGAGCGGGCTATCGCGGACGGTATGGTCGAGCCGGATGATCGGGTGGTGCTGTTCAATTGCGGGCACGGCCTCAAGTACCCGATGCCTCCAGCCGATCGGACTCTTGACCGCACCCAACCCGTCGATTTCGCTGCGATGGCGGCTGCCGCCAGACGAGCTGAGTAAGAGTCAGGCGACACCTGGTCGCGTGACCAAATCCCCGGCCTCGGTACTCTCGCGGCATGCGAAAACTCCTCCTGCTCATCGCGCTGTCGGCTGTGCTCCTCACCGCTTGTCGAGCAGAGTCGATCACCCGGTTACGCATAGACCCGACCGGAACGGTCACGGTTATCAGCGAGTTCGCATTCGATGAGGAGGCGCTTGGGGTCATCGGTGGGCTCGACGACACACCCGAGGACGTGCTGCGAGCGCTTTCGGCGTACATCGACCCGTCGGCGCTACCGGTAGCGGCGGCCGACGTCGAGCCCGAGCGCTTTGAACGGGGCGACCTCCAGGGTATTCGGGTCACGATCCCCGGGCTAAACCCAACCGAAGTGGCAACTCAGCTCTCCTCGGGAGGCAGCATCATCAAGGACGTCGAGCTTTCGCTCGAGGACGACAGGCTCGTCATGGCCGGTAGCACTCGCGACGTGTCCGACTTCGAGCGGGCCAGACTGTTGGCGTTGGTGCCAGGAGATCTCACCCAATTGCTCAGTGTGGTTCTCCAGATCGAAGTGCCGGGAGCCGTCGTCAACCATACGGCCGATCGAGTGCTCGACGATGGCGCATTCGAATGGGACCTGTTGCCTGCCATCACCGATGGCAAAAACGTGCTCGTCTCGCTAGAGGCGGCGGTCCAACCCGGCTTCCAGTTCGTCGACCTGGCGGGAATCCCTTTCAGCGACCCCGTTGTCGAGCCCGAATCCGGCTCAACCGCGTGGTGGGTGGCGGTGCTTCCCTTTGGTCTTGCAGCCGCGATTTCTTGGTTCATCATCGTGATCCTGCGTAGAAGAAAGCCCCTTCCAGAGATCGAAGGTTTCACACCCAAGAGTTAGCTCCCGAAACGCTCACTTGGGCGTGAATGACGCCAATCGTCAGGTCACCGAAGAGGGCGTTGTCACAGATCCGGTCCCAAACCGGGTCCGGCCCGGACGTGATGGAACGCCAGAACGAACGCGCCGGCGTTCCACGTCTGAGCCGGAGCACCTCCCGGGTCACCGGTCTCGCCATGCCGCCACTCATGAAAGCCCCAGTCACCGACCGGGTTGGCGGCGGCAACGCGGTCCAGGAGCAGAGCCGCCTCCTCGTGCCGACCGGCGGCCGCGAGGGCGGCCGCATGAAATCCGCCGACGTAGGGCCACACCGCCGCGTTGTGATAGGTATGAGGCTGATTGTGCCAGCGGGCAGGTATCGAAGCCTCGGCCGCCCGGTTCCACATGCCCGACGGGTCGTCGTCTGCCATCACCGGCTCGGGCCAACTCTTGGACGGGTAGGGGGCTGCAACTCCGGCTGCTGCTAGGAAATCAAGGATGCGGTCCGACTTTCCTTGGTCGGCGAGGCCGGTCAGGATGGCCAGCACGTTGGCGAGCACATCACAGCGGTCCACCAGGGCCGCTTGCTTCACATGCGACAAATAGTGGCTTCGATCGCCCCCGGCGGCCGCCGCCAGGGCGTCCGGAAGCGCACGGTGGCCGAAAGCGGGGCGCTCGCTCCCCGGGTACGCGACATGAAGAAATAGATCCTCGTATCTCGATCTCGGCTCGGGCCAGAAGAGAATGTTTATCCGCCGAGCCAGGTCGGGAGCATCCATCGGCGGCTCTCCGTTCACACCTACAGCAAGCGCCGTGAGCGATTGGCCAGCCCACTGGTGCAGAACGTTGACATGAAAGACTCGCCCCGATCGAACAAGCGACGAATCCATCCAGTCACCGGCGGGGGGCGAATCGATCAGCTTGGTGTTGGTCGAGTCAAGGTGCTCGAGCCAGGCCATAGCGCGCTTGACGTGTGGCCAGAGCTCGCGGCCGAAATCGGTGTCGCCGGTAGCAGCCAAATGCTCAGCGGTGGTGATGACAAACCAGGCCGAGGCGTCCACCGCGCCGGCTTCTCCCCAATCCCAATAGTCGCGGTCGGGCCAGACGGCATTCGGCACCTGGCCGAGAGGCCCCTGCCGCTCAGCCAGAGTCTTGAGGGTGCGCTCGGCGGCAGCGAGCAGGTCCCGATCCTCCAACTGGTAGGCCGCTAAGCAGGCGACCGCGGCGTCCCGGGCCCACACCGAGGCGTAGTG
>JAUXJL010000082.1 GCA_030624805.1 Acidimicrobiia bacterium | reverse complement strand
GGTCTCCGCGGGCGAATCGATCCAGTCCGAACGGTGCGATCAATGGTGGCACCGAGCCCGTTGCCACCATCGCTGCCACCTGCTCGCCGCTGACCGGGCCGGCTTTGAAGCCGTACGTTCCCCACCCAACGTCCAGAAAAAAGCCCCCCACCTCAGTGGGGCCGATGATGGGACCGAAATCCGGCGTCATATCACACAGGCCGGCCCATTGCCGCAGCATGCGCATCCCGGACAGCGGTGGCATCAGCTCCAGGACGTGGCCGGCGAGACCCTCGGTGAAATCGAGCGAGCCGCGGGTTGAGTAGGCGCTAAAGGGGTCGACACTGGCACCAAACACCAGCTCTCCGCGCGCCGTCTGGCTGACGTAGACGTGGAGACTTCCCGACACCACCACCGGATCGAGAAAGCGCTGCACCGGCTCGGTTACCGCCGCCTGCAGGGGTCTTGTGGTGATCGGGAGGCGTACGCCCACCATGTCGGCGATGAGCGTGCTCCATCCAGCGGTGCAATTGATCACGACCGGCGTCTCGACCCGGCCCCGGCTGGTCTCGACCGCCCGGACCTGCCCGTCGGGCGTTTCTATCCCGACGACTTCGGTGTCTTGATGGATGTGCACTCCGAGGGCATCAGCCGCCCGGGCATACCCCCACACCACGGCATCATGGCGGACGATCCCGCCCGGTGGATGCCACAGTGCCCCCAGAATCGGATAACGAGGCCTCTCGCTCACGTCCATAACCGGCACCAGCCGCTTCACATCGGCCGGCTCGATGACCTCCGACTCGATGCCTTGCAGCTTGTTGACCTCGGCCCGCCAGTGCATGGTTCGCAACGACGAATCGTTGTGAGCAAGGGTCATGTGTCCCCGTTGTTCGAACATGATGTTGAAGTTGAGGTCGTCTGCCAGGCGCTCGTAGAGCTTCACCGACCTGTTGTAAAAGGCCGAGCCCTCAGGGGTCAGGTAGTTGGACCGCACGATCGCGGTGTTGCGTCCGGATCCGCCGCTCCCGATGTAGCTCTTTTCCATCACCGCGACCCTCGTCACACCGTGGTTGCGGGCCAGGTAGTAGGCGGTTGCCAGTCCGTGGACCCCTCCGCCCACGATTACGACGTCGTAGTTGCTTGCGAGGTCCGGATGACGCCACACCCTGGGCCAGTCCGCCTTGCGGATGCCGCGTCTGGCCAGGGATAGCGCCGAATAGGAGACTGATCGCTCGCTGCGCTTCATCTCAACTCCTCCCGGCCGCACCCTAGGTGCCATCCTTCTGTGAGAAAACCCTCTCACCCCGCTGTTGCAGATCGTGGCTAGGCCCGTTTTTCGCGGGTACCCTGATCAGGTGGTAATGCAGCTCGAACCCGAGCAGATAGTCCCGCTTCGTCCCTTCACGTCCGTGGAGCTCTACGCGGGGGATCATCGGCTTCTGACGGCCATTGCTCGGCGACCTGCGCACACTCCTCGATGAGGCGGCGGCAGGCGGACGTGAGGTTCTTCCCAATGAACGGGTCGCGGGGAAGGACGACGGCCTCAGACGCCGCGCCATCCTGTGCGACCCGAGCGCGCTGAGGCCGGAGGCAGAGCTATGTGTAGTCGGGTTCTTCTCCGAACGTCACGCCGACGTCGACATGGGCCCGCTCGAGCGGGCCAACGACGAGATCGTACGTGAGTTCAAGAAGTACCCGGGCGTACTCAGCTACAGCTCATATGAGCTTCCGGCGAGTAATTGGGCGAATCTAGTCCTGCATGATGAGCCCGACGTGGCCGAGCGGAGGCGCGGAGGACAGGTTCATGCCAGGGCGGTGGAAAATCTCTCCCCGGTCCACTACCGCAACGTCCGCATCCACAACTGCCGCCTGCCCGACGGCCTGGCGGGTGAGATCATCATCGAGCGCACCAAATACTTCGATTATGCGGCCGGTGATGTGTGGAGGGCAGTTCGGGAGCTGCCAGCCACCAGCTAGCCCACGTACCCACTTCTTTGTTCTTGCTAAGACGAGTTGTCTAGACAGAGCCGCGCCTGGCACATGTCGCCGGTCATCAGGTAAGGTTCCCGAAGGTCCGTCGGCCTGCGCGTGTGGATCCGAGGGACCTGGCTCATTGGGCTAGGAGGCCAGCGATGAATAAGAGGGAACGGCGGCAGGTCGACGCGATCCGTCGGCGGTCGAACGAGATTCAGAACCACGTCATCGATGAATTCGAGTACGGCAAGATCAGCCGGCGGGAGTTCATCCGCAAGGGCTCAATAGTTGGCCTGACGCTGCCCTTTGTAGGCGTTATCGCCGCCGCCTGCGGCTCAGGCGACGATGCGGCCACTACTACGACATTAGCGGGAGCGACCACCACAACCGCGGGAGGCGGCGCGGCCACCACCACCCTGGCCCCGGCCGGACCGACCACGATACGGGTGGGGATGAACCCGGGGCCGGCGGTAGGGATTGAACCGGTGTTGATCAACGATGAGATCGGCCTCGCCGCCTTTGGGCAGACCGCCCAGTACCTTGTGTTCTCTGACGACGAGCTCAACGCGGTGCCCGTGTTGGCTGAGAGTTGGGAATCCAATGCAGCGGGCGACGTCTGGACGTTCAACATCCGGCCCGGCGTCACTTTCCATGACGGCACGCCGCTGACGGCGGCCGATGTCGTTGCCACGTTCAATGGCCCGATCGCCAGCGGAAACGCTGCTTCAGCGTATGGAACCTTCAGTTTTGCGGCCGGCGCGGCGGTTGCTCTTGACGATCTGACGGTCCAGTTCACGCTCGACCAGCCCAGCGGGGCGTTCCCATTCTTTGTCAGCTCCGACAACTACAACGCGGGGATCCTGCCCAAGGCATTCTGGGACAGCTATACCGAGGGGAGCTATGAGACGGGCGCTCAGAAATTCATCGGCACCGGGGCCTGGATCAACGAGAGCTACGACCCGGGCGTGTTCGCGGTGTACACCAAGAACCCCAATTACTGGGGTGACAACAGCAACCAGCCTGACCGGATGGAAGTGACTTTCTTCGCCAATGAAGCGGCCGCGGTCACGGCCTTCCAGGACGATCAAGTCGATGTCATCCATCACCTCTCGGCTTCTGGCGGCGCTGCCCTGATCGAGGATGCCAGCAACACGGTGCAAAGCATCTCCACTGCCCAGCATCGTCAGGTCTATTTCGACACCACTACGCCACCGTTCGACGACAAGCGGGTGCGCCAGGCGATGGCGATCATGCTGAATCGGCCCTTGCTCATCGATGGGCTGCTGGGCGGGTTTGGGAGCGTCGGTAATGATCATCCCATTTGGGAGTTCTTCCCGATGTACAACCCCGGTGCCGTACCGCAAAGGGAGCAAGACCTGGGAGAAGCCCAGGCTCTGCTGGATGCCGCCGGGTACGCCGATGGTTTTACCGCGGCGCTCGACACGCTGGAGTTCAGTGAGATGTCGGCGCTGGCGCAGCTCATCCAGTCCACGGCCGCGCAGCTCAACAACGTCAACCTCACGGTTGGGGTTCACGACGTCGGCACCTACTACAGCGACTATTGGCTGGCCGCGCAGGGGTCCATGGGCATTGTGAACTATGGGCACCGCGGGGTGCCCAATGTGTACCTGGGCGCTCCGCTGCTGAGCGACGGAACGTGGAACGCTTCGCACTGGGTGAATCTTGACTATGACGCCCTCTTCGATCAGTTCGTGACGTCTCCAGATTTGGAGACGCAGCGGGGAGTTGCTGGCCAGATCCAGACCCTGCTCAACGACGAAGTTCCGTTCATCGTGCCCTACTATTTGGATTTCATCTCCATCTTGAAGCCCAATTACGGCGGGTTCGAGACGACCGGCATGGGCCACTACGACGCAGTGAACTCAGGGTTCACCGGCTAGCAATGCAAGCGGTCACAGCGGGTAGCTCCGGCTCGGGTCTGGAGCTCTCCCGCTTGGACGCGAGAGGCGCGGGGCCGCCGTGACCAGGTTCGTGCTGCGTCGCATCGGCCTGGCGCTGATCACCCTGTTCCTACTGAGCATCCTTGTCTTCATTGGAACGCAGCTGCTGCCGGGTGATGTCGGACGTCGGGTGCTGGGACCCTTTGCCACCCAGGAGGCGGTGGACGCCCTCAATGAGCGACTGGGCACGGACCGCGCCCTTATCGTCCAATACGGAGATTGGGTAGGCAGTGCGGTGCAGGGCGATCTCGGCGACTCCATCTCCTTTTCCAGGCCGGTTACCGAACTGCTAGGCAGAGCGTTGCGCAATTCGGCCAAGCTGGCCGTGGTGTCGTTCATTATCGTGGTGCCGCTCGGCGTCCTCGGCGGGATCATCGCTGCCTTGAAGCGCGGGAAACTCACCGATCGGTTGATCACCGTCGGTGGATTATCGGCAACGGTGATTCCCGAGTTCGTTTCCGGGATCGTGCTGATCATTGTGTTTGCCGTGTGGCTCGATTGGTTCCCGGGCACGGCCACCGCGCCGCCGGATAGTGGATTCATCACCCAGCTGCATCACTTGATTCTGCCGGCAATACCCCTGGTCCTGGTGTTGTTTGGCTACATCGCCCGCATCACTCGTGCCGGAATGATCGAAGCGCTCGAGTCCGACTATGTGAGGACCGCTACTCTCAAGGGGCTTCCCCGCACGACCATCATTCGCCGCGAGGTGCTGCGCAATGCCCTGCTTCCGACCATCGCCGTGGTGGCCTCCCAGATCGGTTATCTCATCGGCGGGCTGGTGGTCGTCGAGGTGTTGTTCAACTACCAGGGCATCGGCCGCCTGCTATTCGATGCCGCCCAGAAGGCCGACTTCCCACTGCTGGCAGGCGGGGTGCTGGTAGTGGGAGCTGCCTTCCAGGTCAGCATGCTGCTGGCCGACATCGCCTACTCACTGCTCAACCCGAGAATCCGGGTGGGGGGCAAGGCGTGACGATTCCCTCGGCCAGCAGGTCACAGAGATGGGCGATCCTCCGACGATCCACCACGTTCTGGGTGGGAGCGGTTATGACGCTTATGTGGGTGTTCCTCGCTGTTTTCGGCGAGGCGATCGCTCCGTTCGATCCCCTCGGTGTGCCGGAGGATGTCCTCAACAGGCTCGACTCACCTTCGGCCGACCACTGGTTCGGCACCGACCAGCTGGGGCGGGACGTGTTCTCGCGGGTGCTTGCCGGGGCCCGCCAGGCACTTACCGTGGCGTTGGGCGCAACCGTGTTGGGAACGGTGGTCGGTACCCTCGTCGGCCTCATCGTCGGCTATTTCGGCGGAATCGTCGACGACATCATCAGCCGGATACTGGATGCGTTTCTTTCAATCCCCCTCGTGATCACCGGGATGATCGCCCTCACCGCCCTGGGGCCTAATACCGTGGGGGTGGTGATAGTGATCGGCCTGGTGTTCACGCCCTTGATCGCCAAGACCGTCCGTGCCGCGGTCCTGGCCGAACGCCAGCTCGATTACGTGAGCGCCGCCCAGCTCCGCCGCGAGAACCCGCTCCACATCATGGTCGTCGAGATTCTTCCCAATGTGACCAACGTAATCACGGTCGAGTTCACCGTGCGGCTCGGATACGCCATTTTCACGGTCCTGGCCCTCTCCTTCCTCGGCTTCGGCATCGAACCTTCGGTGCCCGATTGGGGCCTGGCCATCGCCAACCATTACCAATTCCTTACCAACGATGTTTGGTGGCCGGTGCTGTTCCCGGCGGCAGCAATAGCGTCACTTGTCGTGGGGATCAACCTGTTGTCTGACGGTATCGCCCAGGCCTATGAATAGTGAGGTCGCAGTGACGCCAAACGAGCGGGTGCTCATGGTCGACAACCTGGGGATCGAATACAGGATCGGAACCGAGTGGAAAAAGGCCGTCCGTGACGTCAGTTTCTCAATCGGCCGAGGAGAATCGCTGGGCCTGGTGGGTGAGTCGGGATGCGGCAAGACCACGGTAGCGATGGCGATCATGCACTATCTGCCCCGCAACGGCCGGGTTAGCGACGGGTCGATTCGCCTTGGCGGACGTGAGGTTGAAGAACTTTCCCCGAGCGAGCTGCGGCAGGTGCGGATCAACCAGGTATCGATGGTCTACCAGGATCCCGCCAAGTCGTTGAACCCGTCCATTCGGGTGGGCCGCCAGGTCGAGGATGTCTTCGAGCTAATGAAGGTTCCCAAGGATGAATGGGATGACCGGGTCATCGATATCCTCGAGCGGGTTCAGATCGCAGACCCGGGCCGGGTTGTTCGCCGCTACCCCCATCAGCTCTCCGGCGGAATGCTCCAGCGAGTCGTCATAGCAATGGCGATTGCCTCGGAGCCAGAGCTCCTGGTACTCGATGAGCCGACGACCGGGCTGGACGCAACAGTCGAGGCTGAAGTGCTCGACCTGATTTCGAATCTCCGCGCCGAGATGGGAACTTCGCTGCTCTTCATCAGCCATAACCTGGCGGTGATTCGCAAGATGTGCGACAAGGTGGGTGTGCTGTACGCCGGCCGCCTCTTTGCCGAAGGATCCGCCGAGAGCATCTTCACCGATCCCCGCCATCCTTACACGGTCGGGTTGCTCCGCAGCCTGCCTACTGATGACGTCAGTCGGGATGAGGCCAAGCTTGACACCATCCCCGGCACCCTTCCTCCTTTGGGGGCGGAGATCGTCGGCTGTGTGTATGCCGATCGATGTCCGATCGTGCAGGACATTTGTCGAAAGGAGGAGCCTGAGCTAAACCCGCTGGAAGGCAACCGGACCAGTCGCTGCCACTTCCCGGAGCGGGCCCCGGATCTGCCGAGGACGGTCGCCGAGGACCCACCGCAGCGCCAGATCAGCGACTCGACGCTGCTGAAAATCACCGACACCTCGAAGACATTTGAACAGGAGGGAAGGCCGGTCTTTGCCCTCAGCGACGTCGACCTCTCAATCAAGGTTGGAGAAACCGTGGCTTTGGTGGGTGAGTCAGGGTCGGGGAAGAGCACGCTGGCGAAGGTGATCCTCGGCATTCACGTGCCCGACGAGGGGGGCGTTATTGAGCTGGGAGGGGACGTGCTCGAAGACAGTGTGCAGTCGCGCAGTGGCGACTCCATCCGGTCGGTGCAAATGGTTTTCCAAAACCCTGACAGTGCGCTCAACCGACGGCACTCGGTGCGCCGCATTGTGGGGCGGGCGGTCCAGCGGTTGCGGGGCTTGGGTAGGAAGCGAGCGCACGAGCACACCCGGGATCTCCTCACAGAGGTGCGGATGGGACATCAACATCTCAGCGCCAAGCCGTCCCACTTGTCGGGGGGCCTCAAACAACGGGTCGCTATCGCCCGAGCCTTCGCCGGGTCGCCGGCCCTCGTCGTGCTCGACGAGCCCACGTCGGCCCTCGACGTGTCCGTGCAAGCCGCCATCATCAACCTCCTGTCCGACCTCCAGGCCGAGGAGAACGTTGCCTACCTCTTCATCTCCCACGACCTGAACGTGGTGCGCTACCTGGCCGATCGAGTGGCCGTGATGTATCTCGGCCGCCTGATGGAGGTTGGCACGGCGGAGAGGATCTTCGGCGGGCCCCACCACCCGTACACCGAGGCTCTGCTCTCAGCCGCCCCCGACAGGGATGAAGGCACCCGGATCAGGCTCGAAGGCGAAATACCTTCCGCCTCCGACCCGCCGCCGGGCTGTCCCTTCCAAACTCGTTGCCACCGCAAAATCGGGGAGATTTGTGAGACCGTGGAGCCCCCTCTCGCCGAGGTGGAATCGGGTTACTCAATACGCTGCCATATACCCATTGAGGAGCTGGCGAGGTTGCAGCAGACGACGCCAGAGAAATCGTGAAGGTCGCGGTGTTACATCGCTTCGGCGAACCTTGCGGCCTCAAATCGCTTTCCAGCGAAGCGGCACAAGTTGGATGGTTCGACACGGCCATCTCATGGAAAAGTAGGCTCATGTCATGAGGGACATCCCGAAGGACCACTTGGTAGAGCTTCTCGCCGACCCACAGGTGAAGCTGATCGATGCCCGCCCTTCTGCGGCATATAACGGTTGGCGGTTGCAAGGCGAGACCCGTGGCGGGCACATTCCCG
>JAUXJL010000140.1 GCA_030624805.1 Acidimicrobiia bacterium | reverse complement strand
CGTGACGAACGGCGGCCGCGGGTCGTTTGGAATGGCGTTGCGGTTGAGAGTGATGCCGACCCCATCGAGGACCACCGCCGCCTCCTTGCCGGTCAGCTCCTCATCAAGGCTGCGCAGATCGAGCAACATGAGGTGGTTGTCCGTTCCTCCCGAAACGACCCGAAGTCCCCCTCCCTGCAGGGTGCCGGCCAACGCCTGAGCGTTCCTGATGATTTGAGCCGCATACTCGCGAAATTCCGGCGTCATACATTCGCCGAAGGCGACAGCCTTGCCTGCGATCTGACTGAAAATGGCCCCACCCTGGTACCCGGGGAACACCGCTTTGTCGATCGGCTTGGCATACTCTTCCCGGCTGAGTACGAGCCCACCGCGCGGTCCCCGCAACGCCTTGTGGGTGGTGGCGGTGACGATATCGGCGTACTCCATCGGGTTCGGAAGCGCTCTACCCGCTACCAGCCCGATGAAATGGGCGGCATCCACCAGCAAGATCGCCCCGATTTCATCGGCGATTGACCGGAATCTCTGGTAGTCGAGACGGCGGGAATAGGCCGAGTAGCCGACCACGATCATCTTGGGCATGTGCTCGGCTGCCAGCCGGTGCACATCGTCCATGTCGATGGTTTCGGTCTCGGGATCGAGGCCATAGGACACGAAATTGAAGAGGGCGCCTGAGAAACTGACGTGTGATCCGTGCGTGAGGTGGCCGCCCTGGTCGAGAGACATACCCAGGATGGTGTCGCCGGCTTCGAGGACGGCGAAATAGGCGGCCATGTTGGCCTGACTACCCGAGTGGGGCTGGACGTTGGCATGTTCAGCCGAAAACAGCTGCTTGGCGCGGTCGATGGCGAGCTGCTCGACCTGGTCGGTGATCTGGCACCCCTCGTAGTAGCGGCGCCCCGGATAGCCCTCGGCATATTTGTTCGTAAAAACCGATCCGCTCGCTTCCATAACGGCACGCGAGGCGAAGTTCTCCGAGGCGATGAGTTGGATTCCGTCCCGTTGGCGGTTCTGCTCGGACTGGATCAGGTCGGCAACGGCCGGGTCGACGTCTGACACGGATCGGGGGTCGGTCATGGAATGGCTCCTTACGAGGGAGCCAGGCTAGCCATGCAACGATTGGGCCGGGTCAGGCGCCAGCTAGTACATCCCTGAGCCGCCCGATGGAGTATCGCCAGCCGTCGATATAGCTCTGACGCTCGTCGGGATCGTCGCCGTGAGTGTGTTCGATGATGAGCTGCGTGCCTTCAGCGATAGGAAGGAATTGAATGTCGACGGTGGGCGGCTTGAGAGCTTCGTGGGCGAAAGCCCACGTGAATACCAGCCGCTCGCCGGGCTCCACAACCAGGTACTGGCCGAGGAGCCGCCTGCCTTGACCCGGCCAGGCGAGCTCGTATTCACCGTCAGTCCGGGGGTCGGTTGTCGCGTGCTCGGCCCACCACTGCTCGAGCAAACTCGCATCAGTGAAGTATCGAAACACACGATCGGGAGCACCGGGCACGTCCCCGAGCAAACGCGCCACACCCTCGGGGCTTTGCGTGACTTTCATCGGTCCTCCCTCCCACCCTACAGGTCGACCGCCTCAGTCGATGGCTACTGGGCCCTCACGCAGGACCACCGGCGGGTCCACGGTTACGTCGAGCACCGTTGAGGCCAGACCGGCGCCACCCTCCCCCGCCAGATAGCCGGTAACAGCATCGCCGAAGATGGCCCGGGCCTCCTCGTCTGAGACTGCAGGCGCCTGAGCGGTCCGGTTGGCCGACGAGACGGCCAGAGTCCCTGCCATGTTCAGCAACTCCAGAGCAACCGGGTGTTCGGGAACGCGGACCCCGACCGTTCCCCGCTCCTGATCGCCGATCCAGGCTGGCAGATCCCGTGCCGCCTCCAACACCATCGTGAGCGGTCCCGGCCAATACCGCTTGGCGAGCGAACGAGCCGCACCCGAGATAACGCACAGCTCATGAGCATGCTCCAGGTCGGCGGCGAGCAGGGCGACAGGGTGTTCGGGACCCCTTCCCTTGAGATCAAACAGAGCGTTCATGCCCTCCTCCGACCACGGGGCAGCCGCGATGCCGTACACGGTGTCGGTAGGAACGCCAACCAGGCTACCGGCATTCAACGCAACCACTGCCTCCAGCATTGTGAAGGGGTGCATGAGCTGAGGTTACCCGGTGGCTCTACTCCGAAAGGGCTCTCCCGATCGCGGCGCGGATTTGCTCGGCAACCACTCCGACTCGCGGCTCGGACAATAGCCCGACGCGGTGCCCTGGAGCCTCGATGACGTCGACCCCTCCGTCGACGTAGCGATCCCAGCCAAGGGCTGAATCGGCCGCCCGGCCGAAGGGTTGCTGCTCGGCTCGCACCAATGTGACGGCCCCGGAATAGGGTCCGGGGTGGTAGGCCTCATAGGCCTTCTCATGGACGGCCTCGAGCATCTTGTGTCGGTAGGCCTGCGAGTGGGGGATGGCGACCCACCGTTCAACGAGAGCCTCGAGGCCCACCAGTCCCAGTAGCCCAAGCCGGGATAGTCGCTCCACGACGAAGCGGGGCATTCGGGCCCACCCAACCTCAACAAGATTGGACCACTCCATGCTCAGCCGTGTTCGCACCCGATTCCACACGCGTAACGGCGCTGGCACCTGCCGCTCGTGAGCGACATACTCGGGCCGAGGATTGTCGACCATCACCAACATCGCTACCTCGTCGCCGGCCGCCCTGAGTTGGCCGGCCATCTCGAAGGCGACGTCGCCTCCCAGACACCAACCGCCGAGGAGGTACGGCCCGTGCGGCTGCACCGTCTTGAGCTCCCTGACGTACTGGTCTGCCATGTAGCACCCCAAACGCCTACTCCGCGCCCGGCTACCGGCTCCCCTCGATACAGCTGGTGGTAGGGCGGTAGGCCGCCAGTATCCTTGGACGTCCGGCCAGGTCCTCGTGAACGTCGCACCGGAAGTCCCTAAATAGTGCCAGCGCTCGCTCTGCTTGGGTCTCCCCGATCTCCACAAAAACCCAGCCTCCTGGTTTCACCCAATGGAACGCCTGCTCTGAAAGCCGAGCCATCACCTCGTCACCATCCGGACCGGCGAACAGAGCCACCGGTGGCTCGAAGTCACCCACCTCGGCCGGGAGCTCATCGCCGTCGGCCACGTACGGTGGATTGGCCACCAGCAGGTCAATGTTGCCCCGCATACCGAACGGCAGAGCCCCGAAGAGGTCCCCTGCTAGAACGGTCACCCCTTTGTCCTCGAGGTTGTCACGGGCTACGGCAAGGGCGTCGGGATCGATGTCGGTTGCGTACACGCGGGCGGCCGGGAAGGCATGCTTGAGGGCCAGCGCCAGTGCACCGCTCCCGGTCCCCAGGTCAACGATCACGGTGTTCGCGTCGGCTTCGCCGAGCGCTTCGACTGCTCGCTCCCACAACACCTCGGTCTCAGGCCGGGGAATGAGGACCCTGGAGTCGACCTTGAGTTGCACGGGACCGAACTGAACGGACCCCTCGATGTACTGGAGGGGCTCACCGGCCAGGCGGCGCTCCACCAGTTCCCTGAACCGGGTCTCCTGGTCGGTTCCAAACTGCTCGAGCAGACCAACCCCGGCCGCGTCGAGGCCGGTGACCAACTGAAGCAACCGGCGGGCCTCGTAGTCGGGTAACCCTGTGTCCGGCGGCTTCACGCCGCATCGCCACCGGCGAGCAGACGGGCCTGTTGGTCGAGGGTGAGTGCATCCACAAAACTGTCCAGCTCGCCCTCCAGAATGGCCGGGAGCTGATTGATGGTGAGGCCGATTCGGTGATCGGTCACCCGGTTTTCTTTGAAGTTGTAGGTGCGGATCTTCTCGGACCTATCGCCGGTGCCGACCTGCTCCCGACGGTTGGCCGAGAGCTCGGCCTGTTGAGCATCGAGCTGGTTCTGATACAGACGGGCCCGCAGAATCCGGAAAGCCTTCTCCTTGTTTTGGAGTTGGCTCTTCTCATCCTGGCAGCTCACCTTGATGCCCGTCGGCACATGCGTGAGGCGGATTGCCGAGTCGGTGGTGTTGACCGATTGGCCACCCGGCCCACTCGATCGGAACGTATCCACCTTCACGTCATTCGGATCGAGCTCGACTTCCACTTCCTCCACCTCGGGCAATACCGCGACGCTGGCGGTGCTGGTGTGAATTCGTCCCTGCGATTCAGTCTTCGGGACCCGTTGCACACGATGCACGCCGGCCTCGAACTTCAACCGCGAATAAGCACCCGCCCCCTTTACAGCGAACGTGACTTCCTTGTAGCCGCCACCTTCTGCTTCCGACACTTCGAGCGACTCGGCTTTCCAGCCGTGGTGCTCGGCGTATCTCTGATACATCCTGGTGAGGTCTCCGGCCCATAGCGCCGCCTCGTCACCCCCGGCTGCCGCCCGCACCTCGATGATGACGTCCTTGTCATCATTCGGATCCTTCGGGACCAGCAGCAGCTGGAGCTTGGAGATGAGGTCGCCGGCTTCTCGATCCTTGACGTCGGCCTGCTCACGTAGATAGGCGAGCATGGCGTCGTCCGACTCGGCCTTGGCAAGCTCCCGCGCCTCGTCCGCCTCTTCGGTGGCGGCTTGATAGGCGTGGTAGGCCTCGACCAGCGGCTTGAGCTCCGAATGGCGCTTGGCGACCTCGGTGTATCGATGCTGATCACCTGCCACGTCCGGGTCGGCCATTTCCACGAGTGTTCCATCGTACGAAGCTTCCAGGTCCACCATCCTCGCTACCAGCTGCTCGTCGATCATTGCACTGCACCCCACGCTGCCTCGCAGACCGGTCCACGCCCGTAGACCTCCTCACGCGCCTCGCCGGGAATGGCAGCCAGCAGGCTCGCGATGGCAACTTCGACCTGTCCGTCGTCGGGTTCCTTGGTGGTGAGACGCTGCAACTCGATGCCGGGCCGCGACATGAATTGGAGCCACGGCTTGGCATCGGAGAGTTTGAGCACCTCGTACGACAGGCCGGCAATGACGGGGATGAGAACGATCCGGCTGGCCACCAGCCAGAACACGCTGGGCTCCAGGACCCCTACAAGGGTGAACACGAGCACAGAGAGCAACACGACCAGGAGGAGGAAGCTCGTTCCACAGCGTGGGTGCATCGTCCGATACACCTGGACATTGTCGACCGTCATGGGGTCACCGGCCTCATAGGCATAAATCGACTTGTGTTCGGCCCCGTGGTACTGGAACACGCGCCGAATCTCGCCCGACCGACCGATGAGCCAGATGTAGCCGACCAGGATCGCGACCCTGATGAAGCCCTCGGCGACGTTGAATACGACCGCGTTTGAGCCCCCGAAGAAGTTCTCGACGAGCCGGGCACCGCCCAGCGGCAGCAGCATAAAAACGCCGACGAAAAACACCAGTGCCAGGGTCATGGCGAGCACTAGATCGGACCGGCTCAACTCATTACCCTTGTCGAGTCGCCGAGCGGCGCGTTTCTTGCGCAACCCGGAGAGTGGTCCGGTAGCGTTTGCCACCACATCCTCGAGGCGGGCAGTCTCCTTGGCATCGTCCTCAGTCGACGCGATTTGAGCCGACCAGGTAAGGGCCCGAAATCCCAGCGTGAGGGACTCCCCAAGCACCATGACACCGCGTATGAACGGGATGCGGGCCAGGCGTGAGCGGGACGACAATCGCGGCAGCGGATCTGTCCGGGTTTCGATCTCACCATCGGGACGACGGACGGCCACCGACCAGGCTTGAGGGCTGCGAATCATGACCCCCTCGATGACGGCCTGGCCGCCGACCGTGGAGCCAGGGGGCTGGCTCATGGCGTTTACTCCGTAACGTCTGAGGCTGACGCCTCAGCTGACGCTTCGGCCTCGGCCGGGGCGGCGGCGACGGCCTTGGCCTCTTCGGCCTTCGCTTTACTGGCCCGCTCAACCTTGGCAGCTTCGGCAGCTACCTGCTTGGGTGTGCGACGGGTGCGAACCGGCTTGGAGGCTCCGGCCTTGGCGGCCGACGTTGGCTTGGCGGT
>JAUXJL010000292.1 GCA_030624805.1 Acidimicrobiia bacterium | reverse complement strand
TGCAGGGGCTCACTCTCGAGGAACTTGCCACCGGGTTGAGTCGCCCAACCGCCCTGGCAACTGAGCCGGGGAGCAATCGGATTTTCGCGGTGGAGGCAGTTGGCCGGATCCGCATCATTGACCCGGAAACGGGTTTGCGGGCCGAGCCTTTCTTGAACATTCGCAACAAGGTCGGGTCAAATAGCATCGAGCAGGGACTCCTCGGGCTGGCATTTCATCCCGACTACGGGAGCAACGGGCGATTCTTCGTGTATTACACCGATCGAAGCGGCAACTCCATCCTGGCCGAATATCCGGTGAGTGCCGACCCGGACGAGGCGACAGCCACCGCAGAGCGAGTCGTGCTTGAAATAGCCCAACCGCATGAGCGCCACAACGCTGGGATGCTGCAATTTGGCCCCGAGGGATACCTGTACATCTCAACCGGAGATGGCGGGGCTGGTGGTGCTTCGGTCAATGGCCAAGATCCACGGACCCTTTTGTCGGCCTTGCTCCGCATCGATGTCGACGCCGACCCATATGCGATCCCGCCCGACAACCCGTTTGCCGACGGAGTGAGCGGCGCCCCGGAGGTGTGGGCCTTCGGCCTTCGGAACCCGTGGCGGTTCTCGATCGATGCTCCGGCCAATCGGATCTACATCGGTGATGTTGGCCAGGAAGCTCGCGAAGAGATAGACGTCGTCGAGCTCATGCCCGTCGGGTACAACTTTGGGTGGCCGTCGGTGGAAGGCACCCGCTGCTTCTCCGAGCCAGGTTGCGATCCGGCTGATTACGTGCTGCCGGTGCTCGAATACAGCCACGACGACGGGCTTTCGGTCACCGGCGGTTACGTCTACCGGGGGCAGGCGATCCCCGAATTGACAGGCCACTACTTCTATGCCGACTGGGTGCGGGAGTGGATCAGGAGTTTTCGTTACGAAGCCGGCGAGGTGACCGAGCAGACCGACTGGACTGCCGACCTTCGCCCCGGCCAAATCAACAGCTTCGGAATCGATCGGGACGGGGAGCTGCTGATCGCCACCTGGGATGGTGCCGTGTCGCGGGTCATTCCTGTTCGGTAGGCGCCGCCGTCCGGGCGAAAGAAAAAGCCAGACGCTGACGCGCCCGGCTTTCTCCTAATAGTCTGCGGGGACTAGCGGCGTCCTTGCCGTTCCCTAGCCTCGTTGACCTTGAGCCGGCGGCCTCCCACTTCTTCTCCATCGAGGGCTTCAATGGCGGTCCTGGCGGCACCGTCGTCTTCCATCTCAACAAACCCGAAGCCCCGGGAACGACCGGTCTCCCGATCCATAATCACCTGTGCCGAAGCTACGGCCCCGTGCTCGGTGAAGAGATCCTCCAGTTCTGCGTTGTTCACGCTGAACGAGAGATTTCCTACATAGATATTTACACTCACCAGTCGTTTCCCTTCTCGGTCGGGCCCAGTCTGGCGGCCCGACGAATACCCGGTAACGGTAGTCGAACGTGGTTGTCTGTGCCAAGGGCGGCACTGACTCAGCGGCGACGCCTCCGCCGGGCGCCTGCTCGCCGGGAGAGATCGGCCATAGACGGCTTCTTGAACTCGACTTCGTCGGGCGAAAAGGCTGCCAGGTCGGTCAGTCGGGGGTCGTTCGAAAACATCTTGGTTATCTCATAGTGGAGCCCCGAGGCCCGCTGGAGCCGTTGGACATCCTCGATCTGGTCCCACAGGACGAGGGTCACGACCAGGCCGCTTTCCCCGGCCCGGGCGGTCCGGCCGGAGCGGTGAATGAAACTCTTGTAGTCATCGGGCGGGTCGTAGTGCATGACAATGTCAACGTCGTCGATGTGAAGACCCCGGGCCGCCACGTTGGTCGCTACCAGAACAGGCACCTTGCCCCTCGAGAAGTCGGCGAGAGCTCGCTCCCGCACCTGTTGGCGAAGATCTCCATGAATCGCAGCCGCGTTCACGCCTTCGCGACTGAGCTGTTCTGCCACCCGATCGGCCCCCCGCTTGGTTCGCACGAATACGAGAGTTCGCTCCACTGAGTCCGAAATGGCGGCAGCCACCTTGGGCTTATCCAGATTGTGAACAGCCAGGAACCGGTGCTCTTGAGTGTCGACAACTTCGCCCGAAGATTCCACCTCGTGCCGGACCGGGTCGCTCAAGTAGGACTTGATGAGCGACGCGATGGCACCGTCGAGCGTGGCCGAGAACAACATTGTTTGATGTCCACGCTCAATATCGCGCATCACTCGATGGACCTGGGGAAGGAAACCCATGTCGGCCATCTGATCGGCCTCATCGATAACAACGGCGGAGACGGCCCTCAGGTCGACATGATTACGCTCGATCAGGTCGATGAGGCGTCCGGGGGTAGCCACCAGCACCTCAACCCCCGCCTGCAAGTCTTCGACCTGGCGGCCCATCGAAACACCCCCGTAGACCGTGGAAAGCCGGTGCCCGCGGGCGGCGGCCAGCGGCTTGAGTTCCTTGGCGACCTGCACGCACAGCTCGCGCGACGGGACGAGCACGAGTGCGGTTGGGTGATGAGGTTCAGCCGGTCGTGTGCGTTCGATGAGCGGAATCCCAAATGCCAGAGTCTTGCCGGACCCTGTCTGGGCCTTGCCACAAACATCCCGACCGGCCAGGCCGTCTGGGATGGTCATCTCCTGGATGGGGAAGGGATCGGTGATCCCTCTGGCGTTAATGATGTCGATGAGGTCGTCCGAAACGCCGAGATCGGAGAACGAGGCCGGTGCGGCCGCGTCCGTGCTGGGACTCTGCATGTGTCTTCCGTTTCGTTGCTTTGAGTTGGCCTCCGGCACAACTCAACGAAGCGGTGGAGTGGTAGAGGCCCGGCGAGCACGTGTTTGCAAAACGTGCACTCGCCGCACATACCGTACCAGCTTCAGACCCCCTATATCGCCACTTCCACCCCCCAACTGGAGGCGATGACGCCACAATGGAGTTGCGAAGCAACCAAGCACCACCGAAGGTGTTGCCAACGCCCGAAGGTGTTGCCAACGCCCGAAGGCGTGGCCTTAGCCGCCGCTGGCTGAGAAGTGCATCCAATCCTTCTGCGTGT
>JAUXJL010000019.1 GCA_030624805.1 Acidimicrobiia bacterium | reverse complement strand
TCCGTCGGGGCCGAACTTGAGCATGCCGCCGTAGTGCCGTGGCACGTCGGTCGGCTGGGGTCGCGTGAAGAGCACACGAGCCGACCCCGGGTCGGCAATGGGCGGGTCGTGACTGGAGACGGTGTATTCGGCCAATGTGCGGCTTCCGGCCTTGTCCGTGTAATACAAAAAGAAGCGCCCGTTGTCGGCATACCCGGGATGAAAGGCCATACCAAGCAGTCCTTGCTCGATTCCAGCTGCCCCGACGATGTCGCGGATGTTGATCATGCGATCCGGGAAGTTGTTATCGGCGGTGTCGAACACACGGATCGTTCCGAGCTGATCGACGAAGTAGAGGAAATCGTCTCCCGGAGCCGACAGAATCATGGTGGGGCGGGGAATGTCCTCCGTCATGCGCTCGAGGCGCAGCCCTACCAGCGGCGCTAAGTCGGGATCAGCGGTGGTGGCTGTTGTTCCATCAGTGCCACCGTCCGTTGCCCCGGGCGGTGGGTCCGGTGCAGTGGATGTTGTTGTGGTGTCGCCAGCCGACCCTCCGCACGCAGCCAGCGCGAGCGCCACGACGAGCATGCCGCCCAGGGGTCTGATGGTGTTCACGGCCGTACTCTATGCCGGGCCGTTTCGCTCTCGGTCATCTCCGCGCCCCGCTCGCCACCCGGAACCCGGCCCACAAGAAAGCTGCCCCGAAGAACAAACTCAACCCAAACGCCGACGTCTCTCCCACCGCGAACAGGGTCCCTCCAAACGCGGGAAACAACCCCCCAAGCACAATGAGCCCGCTACCGGCTACCAGCCGACGATTGGTGGACCAGAACCTCACCGCCGACCAGCCCGCCAGCCCGACCAACAGCACAGTGCCAACCACGTTGAAGACGAGGGCGTAGAAGCGAGGCCCGGCCGGACCAACCGATCCAATCTCGGCGAAAACATCCGACCCGGCCGGAAGCCCATCACTCGCCAGCGGGGCGACAAACGGAGCCGTGAAGGTGATGAACAAAGCGAACAACCCGGCCACCGAGAACCACTCGAGGAGCCTCCGCCCGCTGGTTTCACCGAGTACAAGGTAGGCCGAGCCCACTCCCAGAAAGGGGACCGTCAGGATGGCCCCGAGGCCATAGAACGTTCGAAAAACGCCCGAGGACCATCCGAAAACGAGGCCGATCACCAGCATCCAGCTGGCGACCGAGTACAACGTAAGCGCCAGCGCCCAGGCCCCGATGTGGGGCCGGGGCCGCCCCCGGTACGAATACACCAGGTCGACGACCAGCCCGGTGGCAGTGGCTGCTGCCAGGACCGCAAGAAGCTCCTCCATGGGCCGTGACGCTACGAGCTAATTGCAGTTGGAACCAAACCGGGAGCGCTAGCGTCTCGGATGCATGGCAGACCCAATCATCACAACCGCTGGGCTCAACATGTCTTTCGGGGAGGTCCAGGCTCTCCAGGACGTCGACCTCGAGGTCCCGGCCGGCCGGATCGGCCTTGTCGGGGCAAACGGCGCCGGCAAAAGCACCCTCCTCAAGATTCTCCTTGGCATGCTGGCCCCCTCCTCAGGAGGCACTGAGGTTTACGGGACGAGTGCCCAACACCATCCACTCGCAGTTCGATCCCGGGTGGGATATATGCCCGAGGGTGACTGCTTCCCGCCTGACCAATCCGCCGCCGACTTCGTCTCCTACACCGCCGAACTGGGTGGCTTGCCGGCGTCTGAGTCGAGACAACGGGCCTCCGAGGTGCTCACCCTGGTGGGCCTGGCCGAGGAACGCTTCCGCAACCTCGGCGAGTTCAGCACCGGGATGAAACAGCGAGCCAAGCTTGCGCAGGCCATTGTCCACTCCCCCGATCTCGTTCTCCTCGACGAGCCAGCCTCGGGCCTCGACCCCGATGGCCGCGAAGACATGCTCAACCTCATCAACCGGCTCGGTGACTTCGGGATGAGCGTGGTGTTCTCCTCCCACGTCCTCGGTGACATCGAACGCACCTGCGACTGGGTAGTCATGCTCAACGAAGGCCGCCTCCTCCGCAACGAGCCACTCGAGACCATCCGAGCCTCAAACGCAGTGCAGGTGGTCTTGCTCGACGATCCGACGGCGGCGGTTGAATTCCTCCGGTCGCGTGGTGCGCGTGTAACAGTGCAGGACCGAACGCTCGAGATCGAGCTGGACGAAGGTGACGCCTTCATCGCCATCCGCGACGCACTGGCCGAAACGGGCGTGGGGCTACGGAGCCTTGGAGCCAAGCAGACGACCCTCGAGGACGTATATCTGGCCGAAGAGGAATACTCCGGATGAGCTCCGAGGGCGCCATCTTCGATCTCGACTATCGCCGCTACGAAGGTGAGCGCACCGGGCGGCCCAAGATCCGGTGGGCAATCGTGCGCGACGGCGTGCGCAAGGTGCTCGGATTGCGCCGCAAGGCTCGCCGCAAAATTCTCCCGTGGGGGCTCATCATTCTCGCGATGCTGCCTGCCATTGCCATTGTGGGGTTTCAAGTCTTCACGCAGGGTTTGGGAGCCGATGAGCTCCTCGAGGATCTCATTCCCAGCCATTCCGATTACTTCGGGGTGATCTTCGTGATGACGTTCTTGTTTGTCGCCTTATCGGCCCCCGAGCTGCTCGTTCCCGACCGCGTGAGCAACGTGCTGACCGTTTACGCTTCCCGCCCCCTCACGGTGGCGGATTACCTCCTGGCGCGGGTGGCCGCGTTGTTATTGGTCGTACTCGCCTACACGCTCCTTCCCCAGGTCGTTATCTACCTGGGAGGAGCCGTCCTCTCGGGCGACTTCGTCGGCCATATCTCCGGCAACCTCGACCTGCTGTGGAAGATCCCGGCCGGAGCCATCGCGGTGTTTGCTACCCAGGCCGGCGTTGCGTTCATGATCAGCGCCTTCTCCCGACGCCGGGGGGCTGCCGCCGGCATATACATCGGGTTCACCATCATCTCAGCAATCGTGGCTGCCGTGCTGGCCGAGACCGTGAATCGGTGGTTCGCATTACTCGACCTGCAAGGCCACGCCCAAATCCTCATCGGCGAGATCTTCAGCGATCCGGAAGTCGGTGAAGGATCGACGCTCGTGGAGAACAACATCCCGCCGGGGGTTTCACTGATCGCGGTGGCCGCGATCGCCGGGCTGGCGGCGGGACTGTTGTACCGGCGTTACCGGAGGATCATGTGAACAACGCCTCACCGGCCTTCGTCGATGCTCCCACCATCGAGGTCACCGAGCTGTCCAAGTGGTTCGGTCCGAAGGTGGCCGTGTCGAAGATGTCATGCTCGTTCGGACAAGGCATCACCGGCCTGCTGGGGCCAAACGGCGCCGGCAAGACCACACTCCTCCGCATGATGGCGGGTCTCAGCCAGCCGTCGCAAGGGTCGCTGACTGTGCTCGGAACCAACCCACGCAAGGACATCCAGGTATTCCAAAAGGTGGGTCTCGTTCCCGAAGACGACGCGGTATACGAATTTCTCACCGGACGGCGCTTCGTGGAGTACGGCGCCGAGCTAGCAGGCGTCCGCAACCCATCAGCGGCTGCTGCCCATGCCATCACCGCGGTGGGAATGGGCGACGCCGCCGAGCGTCGGATCGAGGGATACAGCAAAGGCATGCGTCAGCGGATCAAAGTGGCAGGGGCGCTCGTCAACGACCCCGAGATCCTCTACCTCGACGAACCACTCAACGGCGCCGACCCGGTGCAGCGAGTTCGACTCATAGAGCTCTTCCATCAGCTGGCGCGCGAGGGACGGACCATCATCGTGTCGTCGCACGTTCTCGAAGAGGTCGAAAAAATGGCAACCCGGGTGATCGCCATGGTCGACGGTCGGCTGGCCGCGGCAGGCGACTCGGCAGCCATCCGGGCCGCCTTCACCGATATCCCTTACAAGGTTCGCATCGACGCAGACGTTCCGCGCAAACTCGGCTCAGCCCTGCTCGGCAAAGACGTAATCCGCAGCGTCGAGGTGGTCGATGACACACTCCACGTCCAGACCGAAGACCTCGGGGACCTTGGCCGGCTCCTACCGCCGCTGGCTCAATCGCTCGATATCCGCCTTACTATGGTGCAACCCGAGGACCTCAGCCTGGAGAGTGTCTTCCGCTACCTCGTACACGGGCGATGACCCGCTTCTTCGCCATCATCCGGGTGACGCTGCTGCAGCTCATCGGGCGACGGCGGTCGATCGGCCTGCTGGTGCTGGCGGCGGTTCCTGGCGTGATACTGCTGCTCGTGGGTCTCAACGACTCCGATCGAGAGACCGAAGAATTCTTCCGGACGGGCCTACTCGGCATGGTGCTGGGTGTCACTACGCCCATCATTGCCATCATCCTCGGGTCCGGGTCGCTCGGTGATGAACGGTCTGCCAAGACAATGTCATATCTTGCCCTGCGGCCGATACGGCGAGAGACGATCGCGGCCGCCAAGCTCATCGGGGCCTGGCTGGCTTCGTTTCTGGTTGCCGGCTCGGGTGCGCTTCTCACAGCCGTCGTCCTTGGTGTCACCGTGGGGAGCTGGGACGAACTGTCGGCGATCGTCGTGGCCACCGCCATCACCACGCTCGGTTTCGTGGCCGTCATGCAATTTATTGGATACATAACGGATCGGGCGGTGCTCATCGGGCTCGGCTACCTCCTCATTTGGGAGGGCATCGTGACAGGAGCTGCCAGCCAGGTGGCAACGACGTCCATTTGGCGCATTGGCGTCTCTGCCTACGCCGGAATCGTGGCAGGCGACCACTGGGGGTCTGACGTGTTCGGCCTCGAAGCTCAGGTGGTTGCCGATCTAGAGGACCTGTTATCAGGCGTGGTACCGGGCGTGTGGGGCGCTCTCTTCAAGGTGCTCGGAATCGCCGCGGTCTCCATCGTGCTAACGAGCTACCTGATGCGAGAACGCGACCTGGTGAGTTAACAACACATCGTGCTGGTCCACCGCCACCCCCCTTGCGTCACCGGCCCTTCGGGCCAAGGAACGCTCGGCGTTCCCGGCCTCCTTCCCCGCCAGGTGAAGAAACACTTGTGAGCGTGGCGGCGGTCTACGAGCTGATCGGATACGTCGGGTCCGGGCTGGTCGTCGCCTCGCTGTCCATGAAGTCGATCTTGCGGCTGCGGCTGATCGGACTAGCCGGAGCGACCGTCTTCTGCATCTATGGCATCCTGATCGCGGCCTACCCCATCGTGATCACGAACCTCGTGATCGTCGGCATTCATCTGTACTTCCTTCGCAAGCTGCTCGGCGCCACGCCCGTCTTCACGGTGCTCGAAGTGCAGCAAGGTTCCCGCTACTTCGAGCATTTCATCGAGTACTACACCGAGGACATCCGAGCCAACTTCCGGCCCGACTTCCGTTTTGAGCCCCGAGCGGACCGATACCGGGCGTTCATCTTGCGAGACATGGTTCCCGCCGGGCTGTTCATTTGTGATACGGACGGAACCGAAACCGGCCACGTCCAGCTCGACTACTCGATACCCGCCTACCGCGATCTCAAGGTCGGGCGCTTCCTCTATTCGTCGAATGCCTCGATCTTCGCCGACCCTCTCATTACCCACCTGGAGAGCGCCCCCGGAACTCGTGAGCACAGCCGGTATCTCGAACGAATGGGTTACCGGAGGGTGACCGGAGATGACGGAAATGTGGTCTATCGGCTGCGGCTTGCCGACCTTCCCGGCCGCAGAACCATCCCCGAGACCTCACCCTGAATCGGCGGTTCACCGCCTCCCCCCTTCCGTCATCGGAGCAAGCTCCAAGGAACGCGAATCGTTCCCGGCCACCTTCCCCTAAAGAGGAAGGAATAGCTGATATGTTTCCCCGGTGAACCGTCCCCTCCCTCATCGCATGGGGCGTGCTGCGCTGGTCGTTTCGGCCGGAGTTCTGCTCTCCCGTGTGCTGGGGTTGCTGCGGGAGGTAGTGCTCGCCGACCTGATTGGCGCCAACGCCGCGGGCGACGCCTATCGAATCGCATTCATCATCCCGGACTTCCTCAACTACCTGCTGGCAGGCGGGTACCTGGCGATCACGTTTATTCCCATACTCAATCGTCACTTCGCCGCCGACGACGAGGCGGGTGCTTGGCGAGCTTTCGTAGCAGTCGCCCGGCCGATCGGGATGGCCATGGCGGTGCTGGTCGCCCTGGGGATGTTGCTGGCAGAACCGGTCATAGATTCGGTGACCGCCCTCGACCCGGCCGGGGTGCGGGAGGCGACCCGGCTCACTCGCATCATCCTGCCGGCCCAATTCTTCTTCGTGGTCGGCACACTGCTCATGGCCGTCCAATATGCCCGCGGGCGATTTCTCATCCCGACTCTCGCCCCCATCGTGTACAACCTCATGATCATCCTCGGAGGATTGCTCCTCACCGACCGCGCCGATCCTT
The DNA here is from genome assembly GCA_030624805.1 of Acidimicrobiia bacterium. Taxonomy (GTDB): domain Bacteria; phylum Actinomycetota; class Acidimicrobiia; order Spongiisociales; family SHLN01; genus SHLN01. Next base: position 7,371 of record JAUXJL010000019.1, on the reverse strand, counting down.
CGGCGGATGGGTTCGCCTGGGGGGTGCTGGCCGGTGCGATTATCGGCAACTTCCTCATCCAGGCCTACGGCGCATACCGTGAAGGGCTGCGATTGCCGGGCGGGGTACCGATGGTTAGCCCGGTGCTCCGCGAATACCTCTTCTTGGCCCTCCCGCTGATGTTGGCGCAGTCGCTCGTTCTGCTCGACGAGTCGTTCGCTCGGGTGTTTGGAACTCAACTCGGTGACGGGCCAGCCTCCCAACTCGGATTCGCCCGTCAAACCATGCTCGTGCCGATCGGGGTGGTTGCTCAAGCGGCGGGAGTTGCCGCCTACCCGTACCTGTCGCGAATGGCCGAGGAAGGCAAGCTGCAGGAGTTGTCGGCCACGCTTGCCCGCGCGATTCGTTATGTGGTGGTTGCGAGTCTGCTGGCAACCGCCGCGCTCATGGCTCTGTCGGTTCCGACCATTCGGGCGCTGTTCGAACGGGGGCAGTTCGGTCCGGCCGACACCGCCGCCTCCGCAGGCGCCCTCGTCTTCTACGCAATCGGCATCCCGTTTTGGGGCGTGCAGCAACTGCTGGCACGCGGGTTTTATGCCCGACGACAGATGTGGACTCCAGTGGTGGTTGGTACGGCAGCAACGGTATTGGCCGTGCCCGTCTACATCATCCTCAAGGAAGCGATGGGCATCGATGGGATCGCGCTCGCGTCAACGGTATCGATCGCGGCCTACACACTCGTGCTCGGCGTCATCTGGCTGAGCCGCACCGGGACTGGGGCGGCGGCGGATGTCGGTCGGACGACGGGTCGTGCGCTCGTGCCTGCCATCGCAGCAGGCACGGCAGCCTGGGTGGCTGCCCGCCTGCTCGAAGACGTGGCCGATGGTTTCGCCGGGGCAGCCCTCCAGGTAGCTATCGGCGGGTTGGTGGCTGCAGGCGCCTTCCTCGCTGTCGCAAGCTGGATGGGAACCGTTAAGGCAATCGCCGAGAACTGAACCCTTTTCAGCTCTTGGTGGCCGTGAAGATGTCGCCGATTTCCTTCGTGAGATCCCACAGCTCGCCGGCCAACGCGGCATCGATGTTCTGCATGTTCTGGGTGCACAGGTGGCCGGCACGATGGAACTTCTCGTGCAAATCCGGCCAGCGTTCGAGATGCTCGGGCTTGAAGTATTGGGTCCACAACACGTCGAGCAGCTCGTACTTGCACTTCTTGGCGTGATCTTCCTTATTCGCTACCCGCCGTTCGAGATCGTGATGGAATTTGATCTTGTCGGTATCCGACGCTTCGGCCGACGGCACCTCCATCGCCTGTATCTGCTCCACCATCTTCGCAACGGTTTCAGCCGCGTTGATGGCGAACGTCGGGTCGTAGATGCCACAGGGAACGTGGCAGTGAGCGTGCGTCACCCGGCTCGGTTTGAAGATTCCCATTGATGCCTCCTGGCTGTGGTCGCAAGACCACACGATACACTCGGGCGAGGAGGCGTCCACATGCGCAAATCACGAGCCCTGGGAGCTGCCCTTGTGGGAGGGCTGCTGGCGGGTTTTGGTCTGTGGCGGGGCCGATTGCGTCGCTTCGAAGTCACCGAGGATTCCATGGCCCCGGCCCTCCGGGATGGTGACTATGTGCTTGGCACCCGACTGGTCTCAGCGCCGATGCGCGGCAATGTGGTCGTTTTTGCACAAGCCGACTCCCCCGAGTTTCTCATGATCAAGCGGGTGGTAGGGCTGCCAGGCGAGTCCGTGCGCATCGACCATGGTCGGGTGGTTGTGAATGGACATGTATTGGCGGAGCCGTGGTCAAACGGGGCAGTGGCTGGAACCCACGAGTGGCAGCTCGCTGGAAACGAAGTCCTCGTGCTCTCAGACAACCGCACCGTGTCCACGGCCGACAGCCGTGAGCTCGGTCCGGTTCCGCTCGGAGAGTTGTGGAAGGTTGAGCTCCGATACTGGCCGGCCGGCCGAATTGGACAGGTTCGTCAATAGACCGGCTAGTACCGGTTGCGCACGATCAATCGGTCCAAGGGCTTGCGCCCACTCATCGACCGGGAGGCTCGCTGTTCCAGTTCTGCATCGTCATCGGGATAGCCGAAGCACAGCGCGTAGCGGGCTTGATGATCTGGCGGAAGCCTGAGCACCTCGGCCGCGCAGCCTTCGTCATGGAGCGTGACCGGACATGAGCCAACTCCGCGGGTAACGGCGGCCAGCATCATGTTTTGGGCGACTCGACCAATATCAAACTCATAGCCCCCCGGCAGCCGGACCGGGACGATCACCAGGCCGGCATCGCGCAGGGGCTGTGAGAACTGTCCACACCCGGCAAGTTGTGCCTGCTGATCGGGGTCATCGACGATCAGGAACGCCCAATCTTGTCGATTCTTGGCACTCCCGGTCCAGCGTCCTGCTTCCAGGATGGCGGCCGCGTCACCGGCCGATACAGGCTGAGGCAGGTACTTTCTGACGACCCGCAAATTGAGAACGGATTCATATGGATCGGTCGGTCGCGTGAAGCTCATAGCCCAACACTACGACCCGCCACCGGTTCTAGGCTCATCGCATGCTGGATCCGTATGCGCCCGTAGCCGATCAGATGGAGCTCGTCCGGATGCGGGCCACCACCGTGCGCGAGCAGGTGACGGCCTACCTGGATCGAAGTGAGGCTGCTCAGGACCGCCTGAACGCCTACACACACATCGATCGTCAACAGGCGTTGCTGCGCGCCGAGCTCATCGACCGGCGGCTTTTTGCCGGTGACGAGGTCGGACCACTGGGCGGCGTCACTGTTGCCCTCAAAGACATCATTGACCAGAAGGGGTTGGCGACCACTGCCGGTTCTGCCCTGTACCGCCAGGTTGCCAAGCAGTCGGCCACGCTCGTTGAGCGACTCGAAGCGGCCGGGGCAGTAGTTATCGGGAGAACCGGCCTCCATGAGTTCGCCTTCGGGTTTTCCTCTGAGAACCACTGGTTCGGTCCGGTCCGCAATCCGTGGGACACGGCTACATCGCCGGGCGGATCGTCAGGAGGCTCGGCGGTGGCGGTGGCGGCCGGGTTAGCCGGAGTGGCCATCGGGACCGACACCGGCGGGTCGGTACGGGTGCCGGCGGCGGTGTGTGGAACCGTGGGTCTCAAGGTCACCCATGGTCGGGTGCCACTCACCGGAGTATTTCCCCTTGCACCAAGCCTCGACACAGTCGGTCCACTCGCTCGAACTGTTCACGACGCCGCGCTCGTATATGAGGCGATGGCAGGATACGACTCTGGCGACCCCTACTCATTGATCGAACCCGTCAAGGCCCCAGACCCGGAGGCCGAATTGGACGGCATCCGGGTTGGCGTTCCCCACCCGTGGGTCGACCATCCCGTCGACCCACCGCTCCGAGCGGCGTTCGATGCCGCCATCGGCCGGCTGGCCGGCCTGGGAGTAGAAATCCGTCACCTCGACGATGACTTCGTGCAGCCGCCCGGCCGAATCGACGATGCCGCCTACAGCGAAATTGCCATGGTGCACGGGAAGTGGTTTCCCGCCCGGGCCGACGAATACGGCCCCGAGGTTGCCGACCGCCTCGGTCCCGCCATGGCCGTGACAGTGGCGGCAGGAGTAGAAGCCAAACGCTGGAGGGTCGAGCTTCGGGAGCACACATTCGATCTGTTCCGGGAATGCGACTTCCTGCTGACTCCGGCGGTGGCCGGCAATCGCAAGGAGATCGGAGACTCCACCGTGGTTGTTGACGGGTCCCAGATGTCCTATCGGCGAGCATTCTCCACCTTCTCAGCCCTGGTCAACCACGCCGGCCATCCTGCTCTGGTCGTTCCGCTCCACGAAGCCGGGAGCCCTCCACCGGCCATGCAGCTCATCGGTCCGGATTGGTCCGAGCATCGCCTGCTGGGAGCAGGGCTTGCTCTCGAGCGGGCCGGCGTGGTGGCGTTCCGACCACCCGAGTAGCTGCATCTACTATCGATGATGTTCTAACCTTCGAACGACCGTGGCTACGACACAAGACCCTGCCCCACCCGCAACGGAGCGCGAACTTCGCCAGCGGGTCGTCATCCGCTTTGCCGGAGACTCCGGCGACGGCATGCAGCTGGCGGGTGCACGGTTCACAGACGCATCGGCCGCCTTCGGAAACGATCTGGCAACCCTCCCAGACTTCCCAGCCGAAATCCGCGCCCCGGCCGGCACGCTTCCGGGTGTCTCCGCTTTCCAGATCCACATAGCAGGCTCGGACATTCTCACACCGGGAGACGAACCCGACGTGCTAGTTGCGATGAACCCGGCCGCCCTCAAGAAGAACCTCGGAGACCTCAAACCCGGCGGCGTCATCATCCTCAACACCGACAGTTTCGAAGAACGCAACCTGGCCAAGGCGGGGTACGACACCAACCCGATCGAGGACGGCACCCTCGACGGCTTCAACGTGCTGACCGCTCCGATGGACGAGCTCACCAAAGAGGCCGTCAAGGACAGCGGAGTCACCGGGCGGGCGGTGCTGCGGTCGAAGAACTTCTTCGCCCTCGGGGCGCTCGCCTGGATGTTCGACCGCCCAAGTGACACGACCCTCGACTGGCTGGCGGACAAGTTCGCCAGCCAGCCCGAGGTGGTTGCCGCCAATACGGCTGCCTTCAAGGCTGGATACAACTTCGGAATCACTACTGAGGCCTTTGCTCACACAACGTTCGAGGTACCGAAGGCGGATCTCCCCGTCGGCGAGTATACGAATGTCGTCGGTAACCAGACGATCGCCTGGGGTCTCATTGCCGGCGCCCAGGCAGCCCACTTGCCTCTCTTCTACGCGTCCTATCCCATAACTCCGGCCAGCGACATTCTGCACGAGCTAGCCCGCCATAAGAATTTTGGGGTTCGGACCTTCCAAGCCGAGGACGAGATCGCCTCCGTCGGTATCGCCCTGGGAGCGGCCTTCGCCGGCCACCTAGCGGTAACGGGCACGAGCGGCCCGGGCCTCGCACTCAAGAGCGAGACCATGAGTCTGGCGCTCATGGCGGAACTTCCTATGGTGATTGTGGATGTGCAGCGGGGCGGGCCGTCGACCGGACTTCCCACCAAGACAGAGCAGTCCGATCTCATGATGGCCATCTACGGCAGGCACGGCGAAGCCCCGCTTCCCGTGATCGCAGCGGCCAGCCCTGGTGATGCGTTTGAGACGGCCATCGAGGCGTGTCGTATCGCCGTCAAGTACATGACCCCGGTAATCCTGTTGTCGGACGGATACATCGGAACCAGTTCGGAGCCGTGGCTGCTGCCCGACACGAGCGCACTGCCGAGCTTCCCGGCCGCATTCGCCACCGAGATCAACCACGATGACGGGTTCATGCCGTACCTGAGAGATCCCGAGTCACTGTCCCGGCCGTGGGCCGTTCCCGGCACGGCCGGCCTCGAACACCGCGTGGGTGGGCTCGAGAAGGACCAGCTGACCGGCAACGTCAGCTACGAGCCCGCAAATCACGAAAAGATGACGTTGTTACGAGAGCAGAAGACCCAAGCGGTCGCCAACGACATACCGGACATCGAAGTCGGCGAAGACAGCGACGCCGAGCTGCTCGTTGTCGGGTGGGGATCCACCTACTCGGCTATCAAGGCCGGGGTGTTGAATAGCCGGACCACCGGGCACAAAGTCGCTCACATTCATCTACGCCATTTGAACCCCTTCCCGCCCAACCTCGCAGACGTTCTGGCCGGCTACAACAAGGTTCTCGTGCCCGAGTTGAACCGTGGGCAACTATCGCGCCTGCTGCGAGCCGAGTTCCTCGTGCCAACGACCTCATTCTCCAAAATGCAGGGCCAGCCGTTCATGGCAGGGGAAATCGAAGCCAAGATCATCGAAACGCTCGGGGCCTGACATGACTGCTACTTACAGCCGCCAGGATTTCCAATCCGAACAAGAGGTTCGCTGGTGCCCGGGCTGCGGCGATTACACGATCCTGGCCTCGGTGCAGACCTTCATGGCCGACGCCGGGATCGCCAAGGAGGACATAGTCTTTGTCTCCGGAATTGGCTGTGCGGCCCGATTCCCCTATTACATGGAGACCTACGGGGTGCACAGCATCCACGGGCGGGCTCCGGCCGTGGCGACCGGAATTGCCGCCGCCAGGCCTGAGCTGTCGGTATGGGTGGTGACAGGGGACGGTGATGCCCTCTCCATCGGCGGCAACCACCTCATACACGCTCTCCGCCGAAACATGAATGTCAAGATCTTGCTGTTCAACAATCAGATCTATGGGCTCACCAAGGGCCAGTACTCCCCAACGAGTGAGCCGGGCAAACGAACCAAGTCCAGTCCGATGGGGTCCATTGACTATCCCTTCAATCCGGTCAGCCTCGCCCTCGGAGCCGAAGCGAGCTTCGTGGCCCGCACTATCGACATGGATCGAAACCACACTATCGAGATGCTGACAGCCGCCTACCAACATCCCGGTTCAGCCCTCATCGAGATCTACCAAAACTGCAACGTCTTCAACGACAAGGCCTTCATCGAACTAACCGCTAAGGAAAGCCGAGACGAAAACCAGATCAGGCTGGTCGACGGCGAGAAGATTGTGTTTGACAATGGAACCAAAGGGGTAGCGATCGAGGAGGGCCGTGCCTTCGTTATCGATGTCGAGAAATTCGGAATGGACGTCGTGCATACTCATGAGGCCGGCCTGGACAACCCGGCGACGGCTTTCGCCCTCAGTCGACTGTCGCACGGACCGCACGGACCTACTCCAATCGGCATCTTTCGCGACGTCGAGCGCGAGGTATACGAACAGGAGCTCGACGCACAAATCAGTTCCGCCACAGAGGCTAAGGGCCCCGGCGACCTGGCGGCGATCCTTCGTAGCAACAGCACCTGGACGGTCGACTGACTGACCGGGCCTAACCGGTAGCCTTCTCACGTGTTTCCCTTCTTGGTGCTCGGCATCATTGGTTCCGCAATCGCGGCGCTCAGCTCCCGGCGTAAGCAGGCCAACCACAGCTGGGAGGCTGCTGCTCGTACACTCGGAATCACATTGAAGCCAACCGGTGGGCTCGGCGGGTTGTTCGGAAGGCTTTCGATGACCGGTTCAGTCAAAGGACTGCAGCTGACGATCGACACCCACCAGTCAAATGACCGGACGTACACCCGATATCGGGTTCGCTTTCCATCGCTCAACCTGGGGCTCACAGCCAGACGACAGCACGCGCTTGCCCGCATTGGAACATTCTTCGGGTACCAGGACATCGAGGTTGGTGACCCGGTCTTCGACGAAGCCATCATCTTGAAAGGCGATTACTCCGAGCGAGTCGTCGAGTTCCTTACTCCCGATCGACGGGTAGCCATCACAGGTCTCATCGAGAACTTCCCGGACGCGGTGATCACCGACCGCGAGATCGTCTACTCAAAACCAAAATTTGAT
>JAUXJL010000038.1 GCA_030624805.1 Acidimicrobiia bacterium | reverse complement strand
TGAGCTACAGCCCCATGGGAAGAGCGATTGTAACCCAACCCGCGTTGATCAAGCACCCAACCAGAGCCCTCTGTGGTCATTCTCCCTTCTGAGGAAACCACCGCCACGAAGCGGAGGTGGGGGCAGCGACGGTTTTACGACGATCACCACCACGAGAGGGCTGACTCGTCGCTCGGGGCTGGAACTCACCCCTTCCCCCCACAGGGGGACTGACAACGGGATGCCTTCGAGCAGGGCGCCAAACGCCACCCACCTCGGAGGGAAGGAGGCTCCATGCAGCTAACCCTCCGCGACGGTTTCCCGGACAGCCAAGCCGGTTTCGAGCCGGGGAGCGTCGCCCCACAGGCGTTCGAGGTCGTAATAAGCGCGAGTTGGCGAATCGAAGACATGTATCACGACATCGCCGTAGTCGAGCAACACCCATTGGGCAGCGTCCTGGCCCTCTCGCCGGAGCGGTTTGCGCCCGATTTCTCCTAGTGCCTCCCCCACAGCGTCGATGAGCGATCGGACCTGGCGGCGGGTGTTTCCGCTCGCAATGACAAAAATGTCAGTGATAACGAGGAGCTCGTGAATATCGAGAAGGACGATGTCCAGCCCCTTCTTGTCATCCAGGGCAGTCGCGGCAGCTCGAGCGAGGGTCTCAGTTTCTGCTGCGATCTCGATGATTACCTCTCAGCGGGTAGCGATGTCCCGGCCCACAATGATACTGACATCCACGACACCAGAGCCAGACGGTTGCACCACCACATCTCCCGCGCGGAGAGTTGCTTGAACATCCAACGCCGCAAGCTGGCTGGAGACGCCCTGGGCGATGATGAGCGTCTCCTGCCGGAAACGCTCATCGGCGTTGTCCGTCTTGACTATTCGGAACCCCGCCTCAATGAGCTCTTCCGCCAGTGGACGGGTGACACCGGGCAAGGTAGTCGCGTTGAGGATCTCGACCCTTGGTCGATCTGTGGTCGACAGGGCAAGAAAGGCAATGCGCTCATTGAGAAGCTCGGCGTCCCGCGACACGACATACACCTCGCTGATCCCAACCCCGACTCGATCAACTGGCAGGACGCTCACCACTGCTTCACCGAGGTTTTCGATAATCGGCTCGAATTGGGCCGAGGTTGCCAGCGCCCCCTCCGGCCGGACAGCCAGCTGAGCGGTGATCGCCTCCCAGACCGACCGTTGGCGAAGCAACCAATCGAGAGGCGAATCGGTGCCCTGCGTGACCAACAATGTTTCAACGGTCTCGGGGACGAACACGTCCGACCCGGCGCCGGCCGACACAACGTCGCCCTCCCGGGTGTTGATGATGAAGGGACTTGGCAGGTCAACGCGGACCGCCTCGCCCAAAGCCGTCGCGACGTCGCCCGGTCCGAGTGTGATGGACTGGTCGATTGCGATTCCTAGCTCGTTGATCAACGCCAGGCGCACCAGGTTGGCGTCCTCGACGACAAGCGCCTCTCCCAGACTTCCGTCGCCATACCCTGGGATCTGCATCGTCAGGTCCCGGGGCGCCACCAGTACCCGATGCTCATCGACGCCGTTGCTGGCAAACAAGGCCAAGCTGGCGGCCTTGCCATCCTCTCCGACCACCACAATCAACACCGATTGCGGCTCCCCCACCACAAGGGGTATCGGAGCGATTTCAGCCTGCCCGTCTTCGCGAAGTTGAAACCAGCTGAGCGTCACTGCTCCCCCAAGCAAGATCAATGCTCCCAGGACTGCAATCGCCACAGGCATCCGCCGACGCCGCGGGGCTCGAGTTGGTGGCCTGAAGTCCGTTGTGACCGGCTCGGCGGGTCGCCCGCCTGGCTGGGGAGGGGCAGGAGGCGACCTGAGCGCAACACCGGCGTCCCGGCTCCTACGAAATCGCATATAGTTGTTGCTCCTCGACGTACCGCCACACCGGGTCGGGCACGAAGAATCGAATGGAACGACCGGACTCGGCACGGGCTCGGAGCATGGTCGAGCTAATCGGTATGCCGGGGGTGTCGAGCCATGTATACGGTGCTCCGGTGGCGGCCACCTCTTCCTCAGCCACCCCCGGCCGGGAGATCACGGCGACCGTTGTCCGTTCCAGGATGTCTTCCCATCGTTTCCAGGTTGGCAGCCCGGCGGCCGCGTCGGCGCCGAGAATGAGAAAGATCTCCTCGTCGTCATCGAAGGATTCCAACGTCTCGATCATGTACGACGGACCGGACCGCTTCACTTCGCGGTCATCGGCCTCGAAGTAGTCGATCCCCTCGATGCCGGCCATCGTCATGTTCCACCGATGCTCCCTTTCGGATATCGGGATGCCGTGCTTCTGGTACGGGTCACCGGCGGTGATGTACGTGATGACGTCGAGATCGAGCAACTGGCGCGCCGCTTCGCCCGCCATGAGATGCACAATGTGCAAAGGGTCGAAGGTTCCGCCCAGGATTCCGCGCCGCACGGCGCACAGCATAAGTGCGATAACGCCCTGAACCCGAAACCAGACGAAGCGCGCCGGATGGGTACGAATCGCACGAGAGCAGCCCGGCTGGGTCGAGATACCGATCACCCACCCGCAACGAGAGGTGAAGTGCTCCGGACCCGTGAGACAACCCGCTCGTGCCAACTCGCCCTCCTCGCCCGACTATGGCGCCTACCTCCACCTGGATTGTCCGAAGAAACGAATAGCTGGTTCGGAGGCCGCCACCATGCCGGATCGTGACGGATCGGTTGTCGACGACGGCCCCAGCAAATGTGACCGTCCCAGCAACTACCGCCTGTACCGGAGTGCCGGGCTCAACCTGGAAGTCGACACCCCAATGGCCACCAAATCTCGCCCCGGGGGCGAACGGCGAACTGATCGGTCCCTCCACGGGAGGTGAACTGCACTGCGGTGATGGCACAAAGACAAGGGCTAAAACAAGTAGCACGGCCACGCCGTGCACCGTAGGGAGCTGGGGCGGCCCTGACTAGAGGGTTCTAGGCAGCCCGAAGAAGCGACGAGACAGCATCTCGAAAGTCGGTGGGGTTGAACGGCTTCGAGAGCGCAAGATTGGCACCCTTAGAGTCAGCTTCGTCCTGCACGCGGGCTCGCCCATGAGCAGTCAGCACAATCACGGGAATGTCTTTCGTGGCCTCGTTCTCACGGAGGGCCTGCAACACCTGCCAGCCGTCCAATCCGGGCAGACCAATGTCAAGCACGACAACGTCATGCCTGCACGTCTTGGCCTTTTCGAGACCCTCGGTCCCCGAGTCGCTGAACTCGACCTCAAAGCCGCCAGCTCTCAGAGTCATGTCGATGAGGCGTTGAATGACCGGTGAGTCTTCGACCACGAGCACGCGCTGTGCCACTTCTTGCTCCTATGCGAGGGAACGCTTGCCCCAACTGCATCGGCAAGTCGGCTTCAGACCTTGATCGCGGTTCTATGAGTGGTGGCAGCCAGGGCCAAACCTTCCACGAAGGACTCGAGTTGTCGCAAAGTTCGCACCTCATGCGTTCCGTTGCAGCTCGGCGCAAACTCGCCCATCACCGAGTCGCCGGTGTTCCAAAACCGCCTCGGCTCGGGATTTAGCCAATACACCGCCCGGGCGGCTCGAGACATCTCCGCTAACAATTCGCCTCGGGCCGGTCGGTAGTTGCTGCGACCGTCACCGGTGACAATCACGGTCGTGCGGGGTGTGATCGCGGCCGGGTACCGCTCTAGGAACTGCTCGAGGGCGTTTCCGTAGTCGCTGTGCCCGTCGAAGTGGACCACATCGGCCTCCCGTCCCAGCCGCACGATCGCATCGTGGAAGTCAACGCCGGGGGTGAAGAAGCCGGTGACCTCCTCTACTCCGTCGACGAAGGCAAACGCCCGCACTCTCGAGAACTGGGTCGACATCGCGTACATGAGCTGCATCGTGAAGTATCCGAAGGTCGCCACCGACCCGCTGATGTCGCACAACAGCACGATGTCGGGCTTCGAGATCCGGGGCGCTCGGAACTGGGGATCTGCCAGCAGCCCGCCGGTCGAGAGGGAGCGCCGCACCGTACGGCGAATATCGAGTCGACCCTTGCGGAGATGGCGCCGTCTGTGGGCCAGCCGGGCAGCCAGCTTGCGGGCCAGCGGCTGAATGACTTGCTCCATCCGGGCAATCTCGGCCCGGGGGGCCCGGGCTAGGTCGATGTCCTCCAAGAGCTGGGAGCGGGTGGTGCGAGCCACTGCCTCCTTCCCCCGGTCCTCGACCAGGCGGCGTCGTATCTCATCCTGAAGCATCAACTCAAAATCCCCAACCCGGTTTCTGTACTCATCGCCCAGGAGGGTCTGGTCGAGGCCGACCGCCTCCGGATGCTGCGCCACCAGTCGGTCTGCCAAACCTTCGGCACCGAGCCGGCCCAGCACGCGGTATAGGTAGTAGCGCCCGCCCACCGGTCGTCCCGGCTGGATTCCTGCCAGCAAGCCGACCAGCCGGCGAGCTATCACGCGCATGGAGTCGTAGTCGGGTTGGGTGAGCGCATCCATGAGTCCCGCCATGATCTCGTGAAGGTCGGCCCCTCCGGTCTCCGACGAGGTCGCCGCCGCCACGGGAATCGCCTCCTCGAGCGACTCGCCAACAGGGGGCTGGAGAGAGAAGAAGACGTCAAATGCCGCGTCGAATGCGTCGAGGTGGTGGGCGTTCTTGACGAGACATGCGGCCAGGCTGTACCGCAACGCATCGCGATCTTCTAGCGAAACGTGCTCGACCGCTCTGGCAGCGTCGATCGCCTCCACCATCGACACTGGGATCCCGACCTGGCGCAGCTCCGAGATGAAGCTGGTGAGGATGGAGATCATGGGCTACGAACCGGCCAGATCGACAGCCGCTTTGTCGATGTCGGTCTGATATTTCAAAAGTACGTGGAGGGTGTCGGTCGTCACACCCTCGTTGACCTCATCGATCCCGAGCGCCAGCAGAGTCCGGGCCCAATCGATCGATTCACTCACCGATGGCGCCTTGCGGAGCGCCAGGCCACGGATATGACGCACCACGCCGGCGACCTGCTGAGCTAGCTGCTGGGGCAGTTCGGGGACGCGGGTGAGCAGGATTTCTCTCTCTCGATCGACGTCTGGGTATCCGATGTGAAGAAAAAGGCATCGCCGCTTCAGGGCGTCGGAAAGATCGCGAGTGTTGTTGGAGGTGAGGATCACCAACGGGTGGGACACCGCCCGCACGGTTCCCAATTCGGGTATGGAGGCCTGGAAATCAGCCAGAACCTCCAGCAGCAATGCCTCGGTCTCAATCTCGACCCGGTCTACCTCGTCGATGAGCAACACAACGGGCTTTGCCGACCTGAGCGCCTCGAGCAGGGGTCGCTCGAGGAGAAAACTCTCGCCGAAAATGTCGTCTTCGATGGTTGACCAGTCAGCGGCCTCGTCGGACTGCAGGCGCAGTAATTGCTTGCGATAATTCCACTCATATAGAGCTTTGGACTCGTCGAGACCCTCGTAGCACTGCAACCGTATGAGACGCCGGCCATAGATTTCGGCGAGGGCCTTGGCCAACTCGGTCTTGCCGACGCCGGCCGGGCCCTCCACCAGCACCGGCTTGTCGAGACGCTCGGCTAGATAGACAACCTGGCTAATCCGGTCGTTGGGGAGGTAGTGAACTCGTTTGAGGGCCTCTGCCACTTCGACGGGCGATGCAAATTCGTTCAACGAATCTGGCCGTCGCCGTACAGGATGTAGCGTTCACACGTCAGCGCCTCCAGGCCCATCGGTCCGCGCACGTGCAGCTTCTGCGTAGAGATCCCGATCTCGGCACCGAACCCGAACTCCTCCCCATCGGTAAATCTGGTGGAGGCGTTTACCAGGGTCACCGCAGAATCGACGCCGCTCACGAATGTTTGTACGGCGCCATAATCCTCTGAAATGATGGCGTCGGAATGGCCCGTTCCGTAGCGAAGAACATGGTCGACCGCCGCCTCGACCGATGGAATCACTTTTACCGACATGATCAGGTCGTGGAACTCGGTGGCATGGTCCTCATCAGACGCCGCCAACATTTCCGGCACGAGTCGACGGGATTCGGCGTCGCCCCGTAGCTCGACTCCTTCGGCGAGCAACGCCTTCGAAACTGCCGGGAGAAACTCTTCGGCAACGGATTCATGCACAAGCAGCGACTCGGCCGCGTTGCATACCCCGGGGCGCTGCACTTTGGCATTCAGAGTTATGGCAAGTGCGTTGTCGAGATCAGCAGCCGCGTCCACGTATACATGGCAGTTTCCTGCCCCGTCGATGACATATGGCACGGTGGCGTTGTCGATCATCGCCTGGATCAGCCCGGGGCCGCCTCTCGGCACGAGCAGGTCGATCCATTCAGTTGCCTGCATGAGCGCAACCACCCCTTCGCGAGTGGTGTCCTCTAATAGCTGAATGGCGGTTCCGGGCAGGCCTTCCGTCTCGAGGCCTTTCTGTAGGGCCCGCATGATGGCTTGGTTCGACCGGAGGGCGTAGGAAGAACCCCGTAGAACGGCTGCATTGCCGGCCTTGAATGCCAAGCCGCCGGCGTCGGCGGTCACATTCGGCCGAGCCTCGTAAATCACTGCCACTACGCCGAGCGGGGCACGTTGGCGCTGCACCTTGATCCCGTTATGCAGCTGCCAGCCCGACGTGATCTGGCCGATAGGATCCGGGAGACCTGCCACCTTCATGAGACCGGCGGCCATCGCTTTGACCCGCGCCTCGGTGAGCAGCAACCGATCGAGCAACGCCCCGGTCACGCCTTCGGTCTTTGCCTGCTCCATGTCCTCGGCGTTGGCGGCGAGGATCCCGGGCCCGGCCGCCTCAACCCGCTCGGCCATGGCCAAGAGGGCGGCGTTCTTCTGCGTCGTCGAGGCAGACGCGACAACCCGGGAAGCATCCTTCGCCTGCGAACCGATCATGGAAAGCATGCCCGCGATTGTACAGGGAGCCCGGGTGGTGTGTTCGGGCGCTCGCTTGAACCCAGACGAAGACGAGTTGCCAAACAACTTGCACCCCGGGACTAGCGTGAACGGTTCTATGTCGAGTTCTCTTGTAGAAGCCCGCGGCCTCACCAAATACTTCGACGAGCTCGTCGCCGTCGACGGAATCGACTTCGACGTCGCAGAGGGTGAAGCCTTCGGGTTTCTCGGCCCGAATGGGGCTGGGAAGAGCTCCACGATGAGGATGATCGGAGCCGTATCACCCGTGACTGCTGGCACCCTGGCCGTTTTGGGAATGGATCCGGCGGTGGACGGCCCAAAGATCCGGGCCCGACTGGGTGTGGTCCCCCAGGAAGACAACCTCGACCAGGAGTTGAGCGTCTACGAGAATCTGCTCATCTACGGCCGCTACTTCGGGCTCTCGAAGAACGTCATTGACGAGCGAGCTGCCGAGCTGCTCCAATTCGCCCAGTTGGAGGATCGTCGAGACAGTCCGGTCGAGCCACTTTCGGGGGGAATGAAGCGACGGCTAACCATCGCCCGTGGCCTGATAAACCAGCCCGACCTGCTACTCCTCGACGAGCCAACCACCGGGCTCGACCCACAGGCTCGACACTTGCTATGGGACCGGCTCTACCGGCTCAAGCAACAGGGCGTCACCCTCATCATCACCACCCATTACATGGACGAAGCCGAACAACTGTGCGACCGTCTCGTCATCATGGACAAAGGAAATATCGCAGCCGAGGGCGCTCCCCGCGATCTCATCGAGCGCTACTCCACCCGTGAAGTGCTCGAGCTGCGATTCCCGGTTGGCACCCAGGCTGTGAACGCAGCGCGACTCGACGGCATCGCCAAGAAGACCGAAGTGCTGCCGGACCGGGTGCTGCTCTACACAGATGACGCCGACTTTGCCCACACCAAGGTCCTCGAGGTCGGTCTAATCCCCGAGTCGACCGTCAGTCGCCGCTCGACGCTCGAAGATGTCTTCCTGCGCCTCACCGGCCGGTCGCTGGTGGATTGATGACTATCGCCGGTTCGCTTCGTGTTGTCGAAGCAGGTGCCCGGGTATACCGGCGCACCTGGCGGGGAAGCGTTATCTCCACCTTCCTCAATCCGACCCTGTACCTGCTCGCCATGGGCATAGGGCTCGGCGAGCTCGTGGACAACGGAACCGGTGGGACGAGCCTGGACATTCCCTATCTCACGTTTCTCGCTCCCGGGTTGATGGCCGCCGCCGCGATGCAGACGGGTGCAGGCGACGCCGCCTATCCGGTGATGGCCGGCATCAAGTGGCGCAAGACCTATGAGGCGACTCTGGCAACGCCGATCGGGGTACCCGAGCTGCTGCTGGGCCATCTGGGGTGGGTGGCGGTGCGACTCATTTTCGTGACCACGGTGTTCGCACTCATCATGACCGTGTTCGATGCCACCACCCTCACCGAGGGGATGTCGGCCATTGCTCCGGCGGTGCTAACCGGTCTCGCCTTTGCAGCGACGGTCACCGCCTACACCGCCCGGCTCAAGAACGAGCTCGGGATCGCCTCGATGTTCCGCTTCGCCATCATCCCGATGTTCCTGTTCTCGGGTACCTTTTTCCCCATCGAGCAGCTGCCCAACTACATCGAGCCGCTCGCTTTCATTACGCCGCTGTGGCACGGAGTTGAGCTGTGTCGGGGGCTGGCCCTCGGCCAGGATTTCACCGTCCACCCACTCGTGAGCGTCGCATATCTGGTGCTGCTGGTCGTGGCCGGGGCATGGCTGGCAATCCGGACGCTGCGGGGACGGTTGATCTCGTGAGCAGCACACTCGCCGCTCGTGCTGTCCCGGCCCCGGTGCTCGCCGGCGGGGGAGCCGTCCGCATGCTCGAGCGCAACTATCTGGTCTACCGCCGCATCTGGCCCGTCATCATCTCGGGCTTCTTCGAACCGATTTTTTATCTGTTCTCCATTGGTATCGGCATCGGCGCGCTGGTCGGCGATGTCACGATCGCCAACGGTGAGTTGGTCGACTACACCGCGTTCGTTGCCCCGGCGTTGCTGGCGGCTTCGGCGATGAATGGGGCGGTCTTCGAGTCGACCTTCAACATCTTCTTCAAGCTCAAGTACGGCAAGGTGTACGACGCCATCCTCTCCACCCCCATGAAGACGCGGGATATCGCGATCGGCGAGATCGCCTGGTCGCTGGGGCGAGGGTTGATTTATGCATCCGCTTTCATCCTCGTCATGGCTGCCATGGGCTTGATTGAGTCGCCATGGGGGATCCTTGCGCTGCCGGCCACCCTCCTCATCGGGTTTGCCTTCGCGGCCTGCGGGATGGCTGCCACCACTTTCATGAACTCGTGGCAGGACTTCGACCTGGTGAACCTGATCGTCCTCCCCCTATTTCTGTTTTCCGCCACCTTCTATCCCCTCAGCGTGTATCCAGACATCTTTCAAACCCTCACACAGCTGTCACCGCTCTATCACGGGGTGCAACTCATCCGGTCATTCACCCTCGGCACGCTCAGCATCGATCTATTCGGACACATCGCCTTCCTGGTCGCAATGGGTGGCGTCGGCTCGTACATCACATCGCGGCGCCTCGAGAAACTCCTGCTGAGTTAGCCTCACCGGACCGGGACATTTCACTCCAGGAACCAATCCCGCCTTCCCTAGCGGGGCAAAGGCGCGTCCCCGGCCGCACGAGACGATCAGTTGGAGACCAATACCACCATGTGATCGCGATGGATCACTACTCCGCCGGCTTCCGAACTGGACTGTCCTGCGATCCCGGCGACCTCCTCAGACGAAAGCTCGGTCAGGCCCTTGGCAACCAGATCACCGCTCGCTTCGACCTCGACTGCGGCGCCGGGCTGGAAAGTACCGGAAACCGCTGTAATACCTACCGCGAGTAGTGACTTGCCGCGCTCGATGAGGGCGGCGGCGGCCCCGGCGTCGATCGTCAATCGGCCTTCGGCTGGCTGGCCGAAGGCGATCCATAGTTTGCGAGCCGGGAGCGCAGTCTCGTGCGGATCGATCCAAGTACCGATGTCCTGCCCGCTGACGGCCCGAAGCACAACGCCATCTTCCTTGGCATCGGCGATCACCGTGGGAATACCGGACCAGGCGGCCATTCGGGCGGCGGCCACTTTTGTCGCCACTCCTCCTGACCCGAGCGGCCCGGAGGCTCCTTGCACCACTTCGTCGAGCGCCTCGTCGGTGTGACGTATAGCCGTGATGAGCTCGGCATCAACATCGAGACGGGGGTCACCGGAGAATAAGCCCGGCGTGTCGGTGAGCAAGACCAGCATGCCGGCGCCGGCAAGGTGCGACACCACTGCAGCCAGGCGATCGTTGTCACCAAACCGGAGCTCCTCCACCCCAACGCTGTCGTTCTCGTTGACGATCGGAACAACCCCAAGCTCCAGCATGCGAGTCAGTGTCTCGCGGGCGTTCAGATATTGCTGGCGATCGGCCAGAACGTCTTTGGTGAGCAGCACCTGTCCGGCAGTGAGGCCGCGATCGGCGAACCGTGCTGTGTACCGCTCCATGAGACGACTCTGACCAACTGCGGCCGCCACCTGGAACCCGGGCAGGTCGGTCGGGCGGCTCCCAAGCACTGGGATCCCGGCCGCAACAGCACCGGAACTCACTAATGCTGTCGGGTGGCCCGCCCCACACAGGTCGGCAATCTGATCGACGATGAGCCGAACAGCCTCGGGGTCCAGGCCGTCTCCTCCGGACGTCAGGCTTGACGAACCAACCTTGACAACCACCGGGCGCCCGGATCCGACGGCACGCCTCATGTCTGTTCCGCCATCTCGGCATCATCCTCGTCGTGGTGCTCACTGTCCGGTCGGAACTCGAACAGCAGATCTCCGATGCGCACGTCGTCGCCCTGTTGGGCGCCCGCATCGACGAGCGCCTCGGTAATACCCGATCGAGCCAGCCGGGCAGCAACGTAGTCGATGACTTCGGGAGAGGCCAGGTCGTTGAGGTTGACGGCGCGCTCGGCTGCCCGGCCCTCCAATACCCAAACGCCGTCTTCCCGAATCACACGGAAGCCGGGACCGGCCGGCCGGTGCAGTACGTATCCTCGCCGGTCTGGCACCTCCCGCTTGACGGTGTCGACCTCGGCGAGAATCGCCGAGACGAGGGGGCGGATTCCGTCCCCGGTCACAGCCGAGACAACATGGATTTGGATTCCGAGCTGGTTGGCCCAGGACTGCAGTTCGGGGAGGCCCTTCGCCGCCTCTTCGAGATCAGCTTTGGCTACCGCAACCACACGACGTCGGTGACTGAGCTCGGGCGAGTGAGCGGCCAATTCGGCCAGAAGAACCT
>JAUXJL010000221.1 GCA_030624805.1 Acidimicrobiia bacterium | reverse complement strand
TCGGCGAACGCCCGGTCGGTGAGGTCCTTGTCGCCCGACTCCCATTCGTAGGCGAGGTTGTCGGTCTGGTCTTCTTTGTCATCACGGATGAGCACCGCTCCCTCAGCCATGGATTGCTGAGGGCTGGTGATGGCCGGAAGCTGGTCGTAGTCGACAAAAATCAGTCCGAGGGCGTCGCGGGCGGTGTAGGGGTCGGTTGCGATGACTGCGGCCACTTCCTGACCCTGGAACCGGACCTTGTCCGTTGCCAGCACGGCCTGGGTATCTCCGGACAGCGTTGGCATCCAAGCCAGGTTGTGTTCGGCCATCAGCTCGCCGGTCACCACTGCCACCACTCCGTCCAATGCCGCTGCCTCGGCAGTGTCGATGGACAGGATCTTGGCGTGCGCAACCGGGCTGCGCAGGATCGCCATATGCAGCATGCCCGGCAGGACGATGTCGTCGATGTAGTTGCCTGCGCCTTGAATGAACCGATCGTCCTCGTGGCGGCGCACGCTGTGGCCGATGCCACCGATCTCGGGTGGGGTGTTCAGGTCTGCTGTTGTTGTCATCTTTCTAGTTCTCCCGGATCAGTGAGCCGGCGTGCTGCACGGCCTTGACGATGTTCACGTAGCCGGTGCAGCGGCAGATGTTGCCGCTGATCGCCCAGCGAATCTCGTCCTCGGTTGGGTCGTCGTTTTCTTCCAGTAGGGCCACGCCAGTGAGCATCATTCCCGGCGTGCAGAACCCGCATTGCAAACCGTGCTTTTCCTTGAACGCAGTCTGGATGGGATGGAGCTCACCGTTCTGCTTCAGGCCCTCCACTGTGGTGATTGAGGTCCCGTTGGCCTGGACTGCAAACATCGTGCATGACTTCATCGGGGTGCCGTTGACCAGGACGGTGCAGGCCCCGCAGCTGGTGGTGTCGCATCCGATGTGGGTTCCCGTGTTGCCGGTACCCCGGATGTAGTCGACCAGGAGGTAGCGAGGTTCGACATCGGCCGACTGCTCGGCGCCGTTGAGGGTGAGGTTGATCTGCATAGTTCTCCTTACGCCTGGGCCTGGGCCAAAGCCGTCTCGAGGCCACGTCGCGTGTAGACACTGACCACTTCACGTTTCCATTCCGCCGTGCCACGGACATTGGTTTCTGGCTCGGCCGCCTGGGCTGCGGCCTCTCCCGCTTCACGGAACAACTCGTCGGATGGTGTTTCGCCAACCAGTACCTGCTCGGCGGCGGTGGCCCGTGTGTTCTTGGCGTTGACGGCGGTCAAGGCGATCCCTGCCTGTGCGATCTTGCCGTCGCCGTCCAGTTCGAATTGACTGGCTACGCCGACGGTGGCGTAGTCGCCAATCTTGCGCTCCAGCTTCATATAGGCCCCTCCGCCCCGGCCCGAGTATTTCGGCACCCGCACCTCTTTGACGATCTCGCCCGGTTGGAGGGAGTTGGTGAAGAAGTCGACGATGAAGTCATCGATCGGGATCACCCGCTCACCCGACGCCGATTGGGCAACGACCTCGGCCCGGGCTGCCAGCATGACGGAGTTCCAGTCGCCTTCCGGGTCGCAGTGCGCTACCGACCCGCACAATGTGCCCCGGTTGCGGACGATCGGATCGGCGATCCACGGAGCCGCCGACGCCATGGTGTGGTTGGTGGAGCTGATTGTGTCGGATTTGACGATGTCGTTGTGCCGTACCAGGGCTCCGATCGCCACGTGACCGTTTACATCGTTGATGTAGTCGAGGCCGGCCACACCGTTGATGTCGACCAGGAAGGCGGGAGAAGCGAGCCGCAGTTTCATCATGGGAATGAGACTCTGGCCTCCTGCTAAGACCCGCGCTCCATCGCCTTCGTTTGTCAGCGTTGTGAGCACTTCCTCAACTGAGGTGGGGGCGGAGTAGTTGAACGCGGGTGGATACATCAGACCTCCAATGGAGAGAAGAGTCGAAGACGCGGCGTCGATCTAGTTTGGTCCCTCAGCATGCGTCTCCGATGTGCCCGTGGCTGCCATCGACCCTACACGCAGTCAATTCCATTAGTAAAGGCGGTGAGGCATGGAGTTTCGCGATCTCAGTCGAATGGCTGCGACTATGGATCCCGAGCTGGCTCCCGAGGAGCCTCGAGCAGCATACGTCCGACCTTCCAGCCAAGCTCGGGTTCTCGACGGCTACCGTTGATGGGCATTTCATCAGCGAGTGAAGGGTGGCGAACGGCATGGAGGAACGCGTGGGATCGAGTCTGCGGTTTTCGACACTTCTGGGTGGCACTCCAACCCCGACTGCGGAGCGCTTCGGGACATCTCTCCTCATTGAAGGCTCAGACACCACCATCCTGGTTGATGTCGGTCCGGGTGCAACCCGCCGATTGGTCGAGGGCGGCCACGGCCCAACTGCCATCGACGCGGTGGTGTTCACCCACCACCATTTCGACCACAACGCCGGATTCCCCGCCTTCTTCTTGACCCGTTGGGACCAGAGCGCCGGGCGTTTTCCTGAGCTGTCCGTCTATGGACCGGAGTACACCAGCGAGTTTGTGGATCGCCTGTTTGGCGCCGATGTTGGTGCCTACTGGCCTGATATCAACGCCCGGATGAATTTTCCCGGAAGCCAGCAGGTGTGGGTCAATCGAGGAGGAGAGCTGCCCCGGCTTCCTCCCGATCCGGCCATACGTGAGGTGGCGCCTCCCGAGGCATTTGAAATCGGTGGGCTGTCGGTTACAACGGCCCTCGGCCGACATGTTCAGCCCTACCTCGAGTCGAACGCCTATCGAATCGAATCGGCAGGCACCTCGATCGTCTACACCGGTGACACCGAGCCGTGTGACGAAGTGACCGCATTGGCCGATGGGTGCGATGTCCTCATCTCAATGTGCTGGGACTACCAGGAACGCATGGAGGAGCTGGGCGAGAACCCGGGTCAGACCGGAACGTTGGGAGCGGCCGGGATGGCCCGCGACAGCGGCGCCAAAGCGTTGGTGCTCACTCACACCGGGCCTACCCTCCGCCAGGGACTGGGTGATGAGGAACTTGAACGCATCGGGAGTATCTACTCGGGGCCCGTGTTCCTGGCGAACGAGCTGGATTCATTCGAGGCAGGCCCGGGAACTCTCAATGCCGTCGATGCTCCTGCGGCTGGCGGGTAGGCAGCACTTTCTGCCGGATCTAGGCTTGCTCGATGAGCGAGTCGGCGACTTCGTAGAAGTCGGCTCCGGCGATGTCGGGTTCCGGATAGAGCGGATTGCGCACCATGCCAGGACGCATGATGTAGGCGCCTCGGCAGCCCACCGACATGGCGCCTGCGATATCCCAATCGTGGGCGGCAACCATCGTCATACCGCCGGGTTCCACGCCCAGTTCGGCCGCCGCCATTCGGTAGACCTCGGGGGCCGGTTTGAACTTGCCGGTCGGGGCCACCGACATGATCCGCTCGAACCGGTCTGCTATTTCGGCAGCTTCCAGCTGTCGTTCGGCGGCGTCCTGGGGAGAGTTGGTGAGGGCGGCGATACGAAACCCGGCATCCGCCAGCCGGGCCAGGTTGGCAGCAACATCGTCATGGGCCGGCAAGCTGGTCATGGCCCCCCCGACGGTCGCCAGGTCGGCGTCGCTGAGCGACACTCCGTGCTGCTCGGCCACCATTTGGAGTGAGGCACCTCCGACCGCCACGAAGTCCTGATAGTGCCCGGTGATGGTCAGGCTCAGCGCATTACGTAAGACCAGGCCGAACCATTGTTTGCGGATCTTGGAGTGCCCGAAGATGCGCTCGAAATGTGGATCGAGCGCTCGGAGATCGAGCAGGGTCTCGTTGACGTCGAATACCAGCACGCCGGCCATCGTTGCTCCTTGCTCGGAGAACGGACGCTAGAGCGCCAGGGCGATCCGTGCGGTCTGAAAGGTTGACTGCGCTTGGTTCCATTGTCCTTGAGTGCGACCGCCCCCTTCCCGCAGCCGCTCTGAGGTGCAAGAACCAGGCTTGGGCACAGGGTCTAGTTGACATTCGGCGGCGCGGACGAACTGACCCGAATAAGAGAAAGCCGCCCAATGGATTCTCCTCCGACACCGACGCCTCGATTTGGGTAGTGTCGTCCGTGGATCACATCGAGGGCGGTATGGCACAACCGATCGGGCGAGTTACGTTTGGTGATTTGCAGTCGAGTCGGTCTCCTCCTTGACTCGTTGGGAAGTCACGCCCGGTCGAGTCAAAAGGAGAGCAGTGGAAGTATCAATCACAATCAACGGGACGAGCTACGAGCGGGATGTT
>JAUXJL010000230.1 GCA_030624805.1 Acidimicrobiia bacterium | reverse complement strand
GTGCTGATGCCATCACCGCATTGGGTGACCTACCCGGCCGGAATCGAGCTCGCCGGCGGGGTTACGATGCCGGTGCCAACCGGTTCTGACAGCGGATTCAAGGTAACGGTGGGGGACCTCGAGGCGGCGCGAACCGAGCGCACCAAAATGTTGGTCTTTGTCTCCCCTTCGAACCCCACGGGGACCGTTTACACCGCCGAGGAGGCTCGCGCAATCGGTCAATGGGCCGCAGAGAACGACATATGGGTGGTGGCCGACGAGATCTATCAGCGCCTTGTGTATTCCTCGGACATCGCGCCTTCGGACATCGCGCCCTCGATCGCCTCGGCAACCCCGAGATTCGAGAACTGGATTCTCATCAATGGCGTAGCAAAGAGCTATGCCATGACCGGTTGGAGAGTGGGTTGGATGGTAGGGCCGCGAGACATCATCGATGCCGCTGAGCGTCATCAGTCCCACGCCACCTCCAATGTCGCCAACATCGCCCAACAGGCCGCGCTGGCAGCCCTTGTCGGCCCTCAAGACACGGTCGACGAGATGAGGGAGGCGTTCGACTCCCGGAGGAAACTGATGTACTCCCTGGTGTCGGAGATTCCCGGAGTGAGGTGCGTCGAGCCGGAGGGAGCCTTCTATGTCTTTCCCGATATGACCGGGGCGATGGCGGGGCGTTTCGAGACCTCCATCGATCTGGCAGCAGCCATTCTCGAGGACGCGGAGGTAGCGGTGGTGCCGGGCGATTCATTCGGCGCGCCCGGCTATATCAGGCTGTCATATGCCGTGGGGAAGGACCAGATACAGCAGGGCGTCGACCGGATCGCGAGGCTTCTCGGCGCGTGATTGGGTGACTTCAGGGCGGGTTTACACTCGCCGCAATGGTCCCGGGCACAACAGCACGAGCGATGATGCTCGTGGAGCCGCGCCACTTCACTCTCACCGAGCTGGCTACCCCAGAACTCGAGGATGGAGGCTGGCTCGCCGTTGAGGCCACAGGTATCTCAGGTGCTGATGTTCAGGTGTGGAAGGGTGACGCAGCCGACGTCCTGTATCCGCTGATACCAGGCCACGAGGTTGTTGGGAGGGTCGCCACGGCCGGGCCAACGATCCCTTTCCCGGTCGGGACGCGCGTAGTCGTCGAACCCCGAATCAGATGTGGTGAGTGCCATCGTTGCAAGCAAAACCTGGCCACGTGTGTGCGAAGGCGACCTTCCAATTCCTATGGCTTCATACCCTCGTCAGAGCCGCCGGCTTTGTGGGGCGGTCTGGCCGAACTTCTCTACATCGACCCTGCCGCCCGTCTTCACCCGCTCACCGATGATGTGCCCGCCGAGGTAGGCACGTTTGTCCATCCGCTCGCCGCCGGCCACACCTGGGCGGTGGAATTGCCCTCCCTCCAGCCGGGAGAGAATGTTCTCATCTTGGGTCCGGGGCCGCGAGGTCTGGCATGTCTCATCGCCGCCAAAGTGGCTGGCGCGGGCTGGGTGGGTGTCACCGGTCTCACCCATGACAAGGACAGGTTGGAGCTGGCCACGCGACTCGGTGCCGACCTTGTCATCGACGCCGAGCAGGAGGACGTCGGCGGAGCCATCGCGGGCGCCGTCGGAAGCCGGCCCGACATCGTCGTCGACGTCACCTCCGACGATCCCGAAGCCGTGTTCACTGCGCTGGACCTCGTCAGGAGCGGGGGTCGGGTGATTCTCGCCTCGACTAAGGGCAACCGGGCCTTCCATTTCCTCAGTGACGTTCTGATCGCCAAACAGCTGACAGTCCGCGGGGCGATCGGCGCTACCAGCGTCGGGTACCAGTGGGCCACCAAGCAGCTGGAGACCGATCCCAGAATCGATGACCTCGTCTCACATCAATTCCCCCTTTCGGAGTCATCCCGGGCGCTCCAGGCCGCCGCAGGCCTGCTGGGACGGGAAGAGCTGATCTCGGTGGCAGTCACGTTCTGACGCCGCCATTTTTCCAACCGGCGGGATCTCCCGATCAACTAATGCTGGTTAAGCCCTCGCGTCCCCCGGCCATGAGGTGGTTTTCGACCGCGTAGGGAATCGGCAGATCACGAACCTCGGCCGGACCACGGACCATTCGACGACCGATCTCGGCAAACCAGGTGTCGTTGGCGAAGGCCCACGGCCAGGCCTTGATTCCCGCCCTTGCCCCGACCATCGCTCCCACGATCGCCCCCAGCGAACTCCCCCCGATCCGGGCCGCCTGCTCAACAGCGAGGTGATCTCTCTTTGCCACTGGAGCGGCGAGGAGCAAGCCTGCCTTGATGAGGTCCCACGGGCGGCGGCTGGCGTCTCCACCGACCGCAGCAAAGGCTTCTTCGCCATTTTCGATTCCCAGTAGCTCAGTCATCTCCCCGAGTTCTGCGACGGCAGCCCCGGCAGCCTCCGGGTTCACGACAGCATGGTCCGTGAGGAGCAAGTCCGGCAACGGCGCAACCGCTTCACGGACACCGACAATCAGGTCACGGCCTGATTGTCCAAAGCAAGACGCGGCCACAGCCGATGCCACAACTCCGCCACTAAGAATCGTGACTGCGTCCGCGTGAAACAGCCTTCCGAGTTCGATCACTTCGGCAAGCAGCTTCTCAGGCTCCTTCCGATGGACAACACCTAGAGGCACGGAGCGCGGTCCCGGATCGATCGAGGCATCAGTGTCGGGGACCGGTCGGCCCGCAGCAGCACGGTCCAGCCACGCCCGAAATTGCGGGCTGACCGCTCGATAGACCGGGTCCTCGTCCTGTGCGCCATCGAGCTCACGGATGGCGTCAACGAGCTGGGTCGGATTCAGGCGACCGTGCTCTATCAGGTGGTACGCAATCACAGTTGCCTGTTCGGTGTAGGCCGAATAGCCAAGCTCCCAGGCACCCCCGGCCGTGTCTCCCGCCGCCATCCCCAGCATGACGCCGTCGCCCTCCCCGGCCACCAGTGAATAACGGGATGCTGATTCGTCCACGTCGGAGGAGAGTACATCTGTACTCTCGCCGGTCCATGGATCGAATAGTTGTGATCGCCAATCCGGCCGCATCCCAGTTCACAGGGGGTTCTCATCGGGATGTCATGGCGACTCTGGATCGTGTCGCCCGCGTCGAAGCCGTGTGGCCGGGCTCCGCAGCTGAAGCCAGCGACAGAGCGGCTGAGGAGGCCGCGGCGGAAGCGGACATCGTGGTCGCAATGGGTGGCGACGGAATGGTTCACCATGTCTCCCAAGGTCTGGTCGGGACCGAGACCGCGCTAGGCATAATCCCGGTCGGCACCACCAATGTGTTGGCCCGGCTGCTCAAGATCCCCTCCAAGCCAACCAAAGCGGCTCGACTTCTTGCGTCCGATCTGGCCCCGAGACGACTTGGCGTGGCCAGGATGAGGCTGTTCCGCGGCACCACCGAGACACTCCATTACGCAATGTTTTCCTGTGGATTCGGGTTGGACGCCGCCGTGGTCTTAAAGGCTGACAAGGACCCCTACCGTAAATACCGGTTCGGCTCGCTCCATTACCTCAACGCTGCCCTCGGTGTGGCGCTAACCGAATTCCCGAGCCGAGCACCGCACGTCAGCCTCGTCGCCGACGGGCGGGAGAACCTCTCCGCTGCGGCGCTGATCCAGTTCAGGTCGATCTACACCTACTTTGGAAAAATCCCTCTGCGACTTGCCCCGGGGCGACCCGAACCGATGACGACGCTGACGGTCGGCCGTCTTCCCCGCCATCGCATCCCCCAGGTCGCGGCTGCGGTCTTCGCCAGGCGAGATCTGGGCTCGATTGACGATTTCGAGACCTGGACCGGCGTCAATCGGATCGAAGCTACGGCCGACCCCCCGGTTGCGGCTCAGGCCGACGGCGAAGCGCTGGGAATGGTCGACGGTGGCGTAGTTGACTGGTATCCCGACTCGGTCCGGGTAATCGCTTCCTAGTGCAATATCGCACTAGTTGCTGCGCTGATGCACGGTGAGCTGGGGGAACGGGATCTCGATGCCCTCGGCATCGAATCGATTTTTGATCCGGCGCAACGCCTCGCGCCGCACCGACCACCGCTCCACTGCAACAGTGGTCAAACGGCCACGAATAACCACAGATGAG
>JAUXJL010000034.1 GCA_030624805.1 Acidimicrobiia bacterium | reverse complement strand
TCGCCATCCAGGTCGCTGGTAACAATCTCGCCACGCATCACTCGCTCGGCCGCAACCAGCGCCCGCATACGAGGCGATTCGAGGTGTGGTTCCAATTCCGCCCAGGTATGAGTGGACGCCGCCACCTCCCACAGTGGGCCAAGGGCGAAGCGCCCGGCCCCATCAACGACCACTTCGGCAGCAAGTATGGGAGGAGCCTCGAGGGCCTGACGGTAATCAACGAACTGGACAATCCCGAACAATTGCCTTCCTCGCGACTCGGCCTCCACGCACCGGGATCGGATCTCGGCCAGGGCATCCCATTCTCGGGCCGCGCACACCCCGTCGACAAAGCGGATCAGGCCGTCGAAGTCACTCGCCTCGACAAGGTCGAGAAGTTTGCTGTGGTCCACTAGTCGTGTGCCGCACAAATAGCGCCCGCATATCTCCGAGACCTCGGCGCCATCAGCAATGACCTCCGACAAAGCCGCACTTGACCCGTGCGTCGAGTAGGGCTGGGCTCCGCCCAGCTAGGGCTGGCCGAAGACCACCCACGCAGATAGGGGCGTCGAGAGCCGGAAACGGGCGGCGATTACTTGTGGGGCCGACCACTACTCGTGCTCCCTTAGCTCCGCGGAACCTCGGACCAGGGCAAATCCTTGTCGACACGCGGCTCGCCCGGCAGTCCCAGCACCCGCTCGCCGAGAATGTTCTTCATGATTTCCGTCGTGCCACCCTCGATGGAGTTAGCTCGCGACCGCAGAAACGACCAGCGGACGTCGTGGTCGGTTATGGCCTCGGTCGGTGCCCGGTACTCGTAGGAGGGAAACAACATGCCCTCAGGTCCGAGGTAGTCCACAGCCCACTCGTAGATCCGCTTGTTGAGCTCGGCCCAATGCAGTTTGCCGGTCGATCCTTCCGGCCCCGGAGTGCCTTTCGAACGATTCTGACCAGCTCGGATCGACGTGAGCCGGTTGACTTCAGCTTCAATCCACAGCCGGCTGAGAGCGTCTCGCTGAACATCGGTGCCGCCTCCCCGCTCCTTCCAGAGCGCCACCGCCTCTCCGATGGCACCACTTTCTCGTGGCCGCACCATCGAGCCGATCGCGACTCGTTCGTTCATGAGCGTTGCTAAGGCAACCCGCCACCCGTCCCCGACTTCGCCGACACGGTTGGCGTCCGGGATACGTACCTCGGTCAAATACACCTCGTTGAACTCAGCCTCACCGGTTATCTGACGCAAAGGTCGCACGTCGACACCGGGGCTCTCCATGTCGAGGATGAAATAGGTCATCCCCTGATGTTTCGGGGCGTCCGGATCGGTACGCGTCACCAACATGCCCAACTGCGACACGTGAGCGATGGTCGTCCAGACCTTCTGGCCGTTCACGAGCCACTCATCGCCGTCGCGCACGGCCCGGGTAGCGAGGCCGGCCATATCGCTTCCCGATCCCGGCTCGGAGAACATCTGACACCAGATGTCACGAGTGGCGAACATCGGACGCAAATACTTACGTTTCTGGTCGTCGGTTCCGTAGGCGTGAATGGTGGGGGCCCCCATTCCGATTCCAATCAAGTTGTTGATGAGGTTGTCGCTCGTCGAGCCGGCGGCTTCGAGCGCAGCGTCTACCTGTTGCTGAAACCCCGGGTCGATTTCTAGGCCGCCGAAGCCCCTTTCGAAGTGAACCCAGGCCAGCCCGGCGTCGTATTGGGCTTCCCAGAACTCCTCGGGTGTGCTCGTCTTCGGGTCGTGCTCGGAAAGCAGACCATCGGTGGCCTGCCGAACGATCAACTCGCTCATGCGATGGCCGCTTCGGCCGCTTCCGCGTCCTCGACAGCCAGCGCCAGCTCTACCTGGTCCTCATGGGTATGGAGCACATAGAGACCGTCGATGTTGACGCCGGCTTCGGCTAGGCCCTGAGTAAGGCTTGCCAACGCTCCCGGCCGGTGACTGAGAACTGTGGTGACAACCCGACGCTCCTCCGCCACGAGCCCTGCTTCAGAGATCACGCGCCGGGCAGCCTCGGCATCGCCGACCACGAGTCGGACCAAACCGAGGTCATCTATTCCGAAGGCAGCCAGTGCCTCGATGTTGACCTCGGCGTCGGCCATGATCTTGGCCAGGCTGGCCAACTGTCCTGGGCGGTTGGAGAGTTGAATTGTGAACTCAGTCATGGTGGCTTCCGATACCACACTATCTGGCCGGCGGCACGCGTGCCGGAGCGGAGTACGATCAGAGAAACGGGAGCGGTACGTGTCTGACACTCATTATGAACGACTGTCTTTTCTCGACAGCACGTTCCTGGCGATGGAGGACCGCAACGCTCACTTCCATGTTGCGGGTGTCATGAAGTTCGCGCCGGGTGGCCTTCGGGCCGCCGATGGCTCGGTCGACATAGATCGGATCAAGGCGTTCATCGAATCCAAGCTCCACAACATCCCCCGCTATCGCCAGGTGCTCGACTGGGTTCCGCTCGAGGAGCACCCCGTGTGGGTGGACGATGCCTTCTTCGACATCGACTTTCATGTGCGGCAGGCCACGCTCACGAAAGAAAAAGACGACACGGAGCTCCAGCGTCTGACCGGCACTATCTTCTCTCAAAAACTCGACCGGTTCCGACCGCTGTGGGAGATCTGGGTAATCGACGGATTCGAGGACGATCGCGTCGCCATCATCACGAAAGTCCACCATTGCATGATCGACGGCATGGCAGGCGTCGATCTCATGAAGGAGCTGCTGGCTCCCTTTCCTATGACCGAGGTCGTTCCGGGCCCGATCTACGAGCCACGGCCCAACCCGACAAAGATGGAGCTGCTGGCCGACGAGGCCCAGCGCTGGTTCACCATGCCCTTCCGAGTGTTCCGGAGCGCCCGCCACCTCAGCGACAGCCTGTCGGGGGTCATCGAGGAGGTGGAGACTCGCCTCCGGGCCATGGGTAAGGCGCTCAACTCGGGATGGCTGAAGAATGCGTCCCAGACTCCTTTAAACGCACGGATTGGGCCAAACCGAGAGTTCCAATGGATGCACACGGATCTGGCGGCGGCTAAGTCGGTGAAGAACGCATTCGGTGGCACCATCAACGACGTAGTCCTAGCCACTGTCGCCGGGGCAGTCCGCAAGTACTTGTTGGCGCACAACACGCCCGTCGACGAGCTCGACTTCCGGGTGATGGCGCCAGTCAGCGTTCGCAGCGAGACCGACCAGAGCCTCGGCAATCAGGTGGCCATGTGGCTGCTCGACCTGCCCATCGGCCTGAATACGCCGCGCCAGCGCTACCGGCAGATAGCGACAGAGACCAGCGACCTCAAGGAGACCAATCAGGCATTGGGGGCCTCGCTGCTCGTGCAGGCAACGTCGTGGACACCTTCGACCATTCTCACGTCCGCAATGCGCCTGGCCGGCACCAACGTCCGGCCCTTCAACATGACCGTGACGAATGTTCCGGGGCCGCAGATCCCCATCTACTTCCTTGATGCGCTTCTCGAAGTCCAATACCCGATGGTTCCTTTGTGGACCAATCACGGCGTGGGGATAGCCCTCTTCTCTTACAACGGTGAGATCGCATGGGGGATTGTGGCCGATTCAGATTCGGTCGCCGATCTCGACCGGTTCGTCGAATACCTTGACGAAGCCTTCCAGGAGCTGGTGCAAGCCGCCAAACCGAAGAAGCGAAAGCCCCGTTCGGCCGGCAACGGTCAGTCACCATCCAAGAAGCGGGCCGCTGCGAAACCGGCCCCAGAGAAACCGGCCGCTAAGAACGGGACCTGAGGCGCACCACCGAAGCTTCGGAGAACAACTCCGGGGGCATCGTCAGGCCAAAGGCGTCGTAGACCGCCGGCGGCACCGAAATGTCGCCCAGGTACAGCTCACCAACGGCGCCTTGCTCGAGCAATCCGGACTTCGGAGCAGCGAGAGTGAGCGTCGCAGTCGCCTGGACAGAAGGACTACCCGCCAAGCCGGTTGTCACGTCGAGGCCGCTCGGTGTGTCCAGCGCCAGGATCGGCTCGCCGCGAGCTTCCAGCCACTCGATGAGTTCCGCGATGCGACCCCGCGGGTCTCCTCTCAGCGAGTATCCGATGAGCGCGTCGAGAAAGAGGTCGGCGGGCCGCGGGCTGGCGACGACGGCAATGCCCATCCGGGTCAATGCATCCAACTGATGAAGCGGGACTGGTCCGAGCTCTTCAGGGTCCTTGCCGAGAATGACCTCGACGTCCACTCCCCAGTTGGCAAGATGCCGAGCGGCCACCAGTCCGCCACCGCCGTTGCCGCCGGGCCCAGCTAGTACGAGTGCCCGCCCGACGTCAAACCGACCTAGTGCGAGGCGAGCCAGGTTCCGTCCGGCGTTTTCCATCATCTGGACTAGCTCGATGTGGAGGTCTTCGATCATCACCCGGTCCACTTCGCGCATTTGATCCATCGTTACGGCGGGAACCGTGTTGATGTCGATGGTCGGGAATGCGCCGGGGGTCACCAAACGAACCTAGCGCTCGTCCAGGCAGCGCGGATGTCCCGCTAGATTTGGTTCATGGCAAGCAGGCCCAAGCTCATGGCGATGGTCCTGGCGGGGGGCGAAGGGAAGCGCCTGGCACCGCTGACCCGCGACCGCGCCAAGCCGGCGGTCCCGTTTGGCGGCCGATACCGGTTGATTGACTTCGCACTCTCCAATCTGGTTAATGCCCGCATCGTCCGGATCATCGTGCTCACCCAATACAAGAGTCACAGCCTGGACCGTCACCTCGCAACGACCTGGAGGCTGTCGCCGATACTCGGTC
The DNA here is from genome assembly GCA_030624805.1 of Acidimicrobiia bacterium. Lineage (GTDB taxonomy): Bacteria > Actinomycetota > Acidimicrobiia > Spongiisociales > SHLN01 > SHLN01. The sequence goes on along the minus strand of JAUXJL010000034.1, from coordinate 7,287 downwards.
ACTATGTGGCGGCCGTTCCCGCCCAGATGCGGCGCGGGCCCCATTGGTTCGCCGGCTCGGCCGACGCCATCTTTCAAAACCTCAACATCCTGGTGGATGAAAGTCCCGACCATGTTTTCGTCTTCGGCGCCGACCACATCTACCGGATGAACCCCCGTCACATGCTTGGCGAGCATCTCACCACCGGGGCGGGAGTGACGGTGGCGGCGACCCGAATACCGATCGAGTTGGCCACCGAGTTCGGAGTTATCGAGGCCGACGAGTCGGGCCGGATCATTAGGTTCCTGGAGAAGCCGAGGAATCCTCCGAGCCTGCCGGATGACCCGTCGATGGCGTACGTCTCCATGGGCAATTACCTGTTCGATCGTGACGTGCTCGTCGACACCGTGAGCACCGACGCCGCCTCCGAGAGCTCCCAGCACGACCTGGGCGGCAACATCATCCCATCGCTCGTAGACGACGGCCTGGCCTACGTACACGACTTCGCGGCGTTCGACATCCCCGGGATCCATGAGCGTGAGCGAGGCTATTGGCGAGACGTCGGCAGCCTCGACAGTTACTACGAAGCCACTATGGACCTGCTGGCAGTGGAGCCAACTTTCAACCTGTACAACCAGGAGTGGCCGATTTACACGGCGAATACGCCATTGCCGCCGGCCAAAACCGTCCATGACGATCCGGGCCGCACCGGGATGGCGATCAACTCGCTCGTAAGCGACGGGGTCATTATCTCCGGTGCCACGGTGCGCAGGTCCGTGCTCTCTCCCCTGGTTCGGGTGAACTCGTTTGCCGAAGTGGAAGACGCGGTGCTGCTCGACAACGTGCGGATAGGTCGGAGCTCGGTGGTTCGTCGCGCCATCATCGACAAGAACGTCATCGTTCCTGAGGGCGCTCAGATCGGTGTAGACCTCAACGTCGATCGGGAACGTTACACGGTCTCAGACAACGGAATCGTCGTCATCGGCAAGGGCGAAAAAGTAGAGGCCTAGGCGAAGCGCAGTACGCAGTACGCAGAACGCAGTAAGCAGAACGCAGTACGCCAGAACCAGCTCGACCCATCTAGATGCTTTCGCGTATCGCCTCCTGCGCTGCTTACGTTCCTGCCGGGCGTTCCAGGTGGACGAGTCGGTGATCGGGAGTGAAGAGACGACGTGCTACGCCGAACCCGACGACCGAGGTGGTAGTAGCCACTGAGCCAAGTATGAGGAACATGATTGCGCCTTGGACCTTGACTGCATCCACCGGGTCGACGCCGGCCAGAATAAGGCCCGTCATGGCCCCCGGCAGGAACACCAGACCGACTCCCTTGGTCGTTTCCACCTGTGGTGAAAGGGCTATGCGGATCGCCGACCGGACGTAGGGCAGCGCGGCCCGGCGCGACGACTGACCGAGCGCCAATCGGGCTTCAACCTCGTCACGCTTGTCTCTCAGTTCCTCCACCACCCGCCGGGCAACGACCACTGTGGCGTTCATTGAATTCCCAACCATCATTCCGGCGAGCGGGACAATCGCCCGGGCTTCCAACGGGAAGATGCCGAGCCCGAATATGACACCGAGTGTCACCACAGCCGCCATCGTGAAGGCCGCCAGACCGATCGAAAAGAGTCGTGGCACCTCCGCGGCCCGCCGAGATAACACGACCGCCGCGAACACCACCATCACAACTACCCAACTCCATGACAAGAACAGGGAACGGTCTTCGTCGAGGATGAATGCGAGCACCGCTCCGATGCCGAGAAGTTGCACGGAAGCTCGGACCACCGCCACACCGATGTCTTTTTCGAGGTTGAGCTGGTTGAGCCGGGAGACCACAAGGGCGACGGCCACCAGAATGAGCGAAGCGGCCAGCCCGATGAAATCAACATCACCCGGCATCGGCGCCCTCCAAGAAGCGGACGAGCTCCGCATCCCCGTCGGCCGCTAGCTCCTCGGCGGTTCCGACAAACCGGACCGTCCCCGCCAGCAAAACGGCTACGCGATCGGCAATGCGGCGCATCTGGTCAAGGTCGTGTGTCACCCACACGATTGGCATGCCGGCATCTGCCAGGCTGCGGCCGAGATGCTCCAGCTTCGAGACGGCGACTCCGTCAAGCGACGAGGTCGGCTCATCCATGAGCAACACATCGGGCTCGGCGAGCAACGCCCGGGCGAGACACACCCGCTGGGCTTCACCACCGGAAAGATCCGTGGCGGGCCGTCCCAAGAACGACTCATCGAGGGCGGCGCGCTCGAGCACGTTGCGGAAGCCGTCATCCCCAGACTCGGCGTCGGCCTCGACCAGGTTGTCGCGGACCGATCCGGAGAACAGAACCGGGCGCTGAAACACCATGCCCACCTGGCGGCGGAGCTCCAGTGGATCGAGCAACGCCAGGTCTTGCTCTCGATACTCCACCCGGCCGCCGGAGGGCACCTCGAGCCGATTACACAGACGCAGCAGCGTGCTCTTACCCGAACCGCTTGGGCCCGCCAAGACGGTGATTCCCGAGGTCGGAATGCTGAGGGTGACTTCATGGAGCCGCACTCCCGACGAACCCGCCACGGCAACGTCGGAAAACTGGAACAACTCACCCATCTCGACAAGCGTAGGCCCGGCGCTACCGCCTCAACACAAGTACCGTTCCTGCCGATGGACACATCGATGCCAGACCCCGCAATCATTTTCAGGCGTGTTGGCCGCCGTTTCGGCGACATCCAGGCCGTTCGCGACCTCGACCTCGAGATTGCCGCCGGCTCCGTCGCCGTGCTGTTGGGCCCAAACGGTGCGGGCAAGACGACCACGGTGCGTTTGGCAACAGGCGCGTTGCAAGCTGACGACGGCGACATCCGGGTGCTCGGGATGGACCCGCGCGTCGACGGCACCGACATCCGAAAGGCCAGTGGCGTCGTTCCGCCCAAAGCCGCTTTCTATGACCGGCTCTCCGGTCAGGAGAACCTCGAGTTCGCCGCCGACATGTGGGAACTCGGCTCGGAGGCACCGATCGCAAAGGCCGCCGAGCGCTTCGGGATCTCGCACGCGCTCGATCAGGAGGTGGGTGGGTACTCAACGGGGATGAGGACCCGACTGGCGCTGGCCCGAGCGATCCTCCATGACCCAACGATTCTGCTGCTCGATGAGCCGACAGCCGGCCTCGATCCGGAATCGGCCAGGGCCGTTCTCGACCTCATCCGAGAAATGGCAGGCCAGGGTCGGACCATCCTCATGTGCACCCACCTGTTGCACGAGGCGGAGGGAATCGCCGACCAAGTCGTGCTCATGAACGAAGGCCATGCCTGGGTGGCCGGGCCACCCGACCACCTGGCAGATACCTACTGGACCGACACGCGCGTCCACTTCGACGCCGAGGACAGGTCGGCCCTGGCCGGGCTTGTCGATCTTGACGGGGTCGTGTCTCACAGCGTGAATGGACACGTCACTGTCGAGCTCGACCATCTCGACCGACTCCCCGACATCGTGGCCCATCTCGTCGAGAGCGGAGCCCGCCTCACCCGGGTCGAGCCGGTTCAGCCCACGCTCGAAGAGCTGTACTTCGAGATGCAACGCCATCGACGCCGCCAGGTCGACCTCACATGAACTGGCACCGCGTCTGGGCGGTCACCCGCACCGACCTACGCCAACTCATGAAAAGCCGCGACTACTGGATGCCGATGGCCCTGCTGGCGGTGCTGTTCTTCGTTGTCGTCCCAATCGTGGCGCTCAACGTGATTGCCGGGGCTCAGGACAGCAACGTCGTCACACAAATCGGGGCCGTCCTGGAGACGCTTCCACTCACCATCCAAGAGAACATCCGGGGCGACACTCCCGAGGTACGAGCCGCCTTCGCCATCGCCGTTTACCTGCTGGCACCCATCGCCATCGTGGTGCCGCTCACTATCGCGGCCGCGGTCGGATCGAACACCATCGTCGGCGAACGCGAGCGAGGCACCGGTGAGTTCCTAGCCCACTCACCAATCACCGAGCGGGAGATCTATGCCGGCAAGTTGCTGGCGGCGCTCATCCCGGGCTACGGCGCCACCTTGGCCGGGTTTGGTGTCTACTCAGTGCTCGTCAACGTCATCGTGGGCCCTCAGCTTGGCGGGTGGTTCTTTCCGACCAGCGGGTGGTGGGTGCTGATCCTATGGGTGGTTCCACCGGCCATCGCCATTGCGCTTTCGCTCATCGTCCGGATCTCGGCGCGCGTCCAAAGTGCGGCCGCGGCTCAACAAGCCGCCTCGCTGGTTTCTTTACCCGTCATCGTCGTTGCCTACGCGGTAGCTTCGGGCCTCGTCTACGACCCGGCCCGTACCGGCCTCATCACCGGGCTGGTGGCATGGATCATTGCCTACGTCGGGCTGGCGAGCGGTTCCCGCGCCCTCCGCCGAGAAATCCTGCTCGGCATCGGGATCAAGTCGGCCAAACGAGTTACGATTCCCAGGAACTAGCGGTCACGCTCGGCCCGGGAACAGAGCGGGACTCTGTATCGTTGGACGACTTATGGCTCAAGACCTCGAGTTCATCTACGTCGGAGACCCGATGTGCTCATGGTGCTGGGGTTTCGCCCCGGTGCTCGAACGTATGTCTGAGGTCTACGAGATCCCGATCCGGATAGTGGTCGGCGGTCTCCGGCCCGGCCCCGATTCCGAGGAATTGGACGACCGTGTCGCCCTCACCCTGGCCCACCATTGGGAACAAGTGGCCCACGCGTCCGGTCAGGCCTTCGACCACAGCTTCCTCGATCGCCGGGATGGCTGGGTCTACGACACGGAAGTGCCTGCTATCGGAGTAGTCACGATGCGCGAACTGCGGCCCGAGGACACACTCGAGTTTCTCTCGCGACTCCAGCGGGCTTTCTATGCCGAAGGAGTCGATATCACCGATCGGACTGAGTACCCCGGCCTGCTCGAAGGTTTTAGTGTCGATTCCGACAAGTTCATGGAGCTGTTCGATTCCGACCAGATGAAGGCGCGCGCGTGGAAGGACTTTTCGGAGGCCCGTTCCATGGGCGCGGCCGGTTTCCCCACCCTTCTCGTCCGGGATGGCGAGGAGTACGGCATCGTGACGCGTGGATATCTCTCGGCCGATCGATTGCTCCCTGCGCTATCGGATTGGCTGCTCGACAAATACACCGCACAAGGCAAAGCCTTGTTCTGCGAGCCGGGGACCGTCTGTTAGGCGGCAGTCGAGACGAATTCCCAGGGGGTCCGGTCGGCCAACGGCCATGCCCATTCCCGGTTCCGGGCCTGAACGTGTCACCCGTATCGGGGCCCGGTTCGTCTGTTAGTTGAGAGGGGCGAGGAGGGTTTCTGATGATTTCGGTGGTCGGCGTTCAGAGAGAAATCCGTCCGGCTCGGATGATAGGAGCGCTGCTGTTGGCGGTGCCGTTGGTGACCTGGGTGGCGGCCCGTTCTTTCCCAGCTACGACGCCCGGGCCCGCTATTTCTCCGGGAGGGAACGCTGCGGACACGTGGGAGGCAACGGCTAACCCCGCTTCTTGGCCACCCACTTCAGAAACTTTGCGGTGGGCCAGGTGTTGGCCACCATTGGCTTCTCAACCCAGCCGCGCTGAGCGTTGAGCACGCCGTATTCCATACGACCCAACTCGTTGGTGTGGTGCGAGTCGGTGTCGATGACGAAGGTGACACCATGTTCGATACCAACCCGAATGGCTTCGGGGGTGGCGTCGAGGCGATCGAGAGCTCCGTTGATCTCGATGAGTGTGCCGGTGGCAGCTGCTGCTTCCATGACGGCGATGAGATCGAGTTCAATGCCGGGCCGACGCCCGATGTAGCGGCCCGACAGATGTCCGATGGCGCTCACCGCCGGATTGGCCATCGCCTGGAGCACCCGCTCCGTCTGGCTGTTTTGGTCGAGGTCGAACAGTGAGTGGACGCTGGCCACGGTGTAGTCGAAGCCGAGCAGGAAGTCGAGGTCGTAGTCGACCGAGCCGTCCCGGCCGATGTTGAGCTCGCAACCATGCAGTATCCGCAAATTGGGGTATTCGTCCTGGAGCTTGGCGATTTTCGTGCGCTGGGCAAGCATCTGGCGGCGGGTGGCACCATTGATGGCGAGGTCCTCCCCATGGTCGGTAATGGCCAAATAGCTGTACCCGCGAGCAGAAGCCGCCTCCACCATCGCCTCGAGCGATGACCGGCCATCACCCGAGAGATCGGTGTGATAGTGCAGGTCGCCCCTGATGTCCTTCAGCTCCACCAGTTTGGGAAGTCCCTCTGCTGCCGCCCGCTCCACCTCGCCGGTGTCTTCCCTGAGCGTTGGAGGGATGAACGGGAGGTCGAGGGCGGCGTAGATCTCCTTCTCGCTCTTGGCTGCCACCACCGCCTCGGTCTCGGCATCGGCGAGGGCGTACTCGTTGAGTGTCCATTCTCGGGCAAGGGCGAGCTGACGCAGATGGATATTGTGTGTCTTGGATCCAGTGAAATAGAGCAGCGCGGCGCCGTACTGACCCGGTTGCACAACCCGCAGATCAACCTGGATGCCGCGCTGGGTGAGGATCGAGCTCTTGGTCTCACCCCGGCCGATGATCTCGGCTACCGCAGGCATCGTGACGAAGTACTCCATGACCGCTTCCGGCTTGGTTGAAGATACGAGGATGTCGATGTCGCCGATGTCCTCCCGAAATCGCCGGAGGCTTCCGCAGTAGTCGGCCTTCCTCACCTCGGGGAGCTCGAGCAGCTCGGTCACGATGGATCGAGCAAGCGGCAGAGCTTCGACGATCGGAGTCCGCGTGTCCTTGCCGTGCAGCCCAAGCCGCTCGATAGCGCTGGCAATCTTCTCCTCGCTTTTTTGCCCGAGGCCGGGTAGATCGCGCAGCCTCTCACCGGCCAGGGCCGATTTGAGATCTTCGAGATTGTTTACGCTCAGCTCATCGCGCAACATCAACAGCGTCTTGGGCCCCAACCCGGGAATACGCGTGAGATTGACGAATTCGGCGGGGTACTTCTGGCGGAGCTCATCGAGCTTCTCGATGGAGCCAGTGTCGATGAGCTCACGGATTTTGGCGGCGGTGCTCTTGCCTACGCCCTTGAGGGCAACCAGCTCCGCGTCGGTCATAGCCGCAAAATCTCCGGTCGTGCTCTCTAGCCCTTGAATCGCGTTGTCGTATGCCCGCACCCGAAAAGCCTGCGGGCTCCCCTCTTCGAGGGTCATGAGGAGGCGAAGCTCTTTGAGCGAGTCGAGGATGTGAGTCTTGGTCGTCATACAAGGATTATGGCGGGCGACAGGTGTGAAGCAGCCAAGGAGCATCGGCACCACCCCGACCGTCGCGTGAGAAACGCGAAAGAAATGTTGCAAAC
>JAUXJL010000258.1 GCA_030624805.1 Acidimicrobiia bacterium | reverse complement strand
GCCGTCTTTGCGATTTCTGGGCCCCCCTATTCGACGGCGCGCGTCACCGGCCAAGAAATCGCGTGCTGCCGCCGAACAAACGGATTTCGGACGGCCAAGAAACGCCATTTGGCGTTGCCCGCCGCAGGCGCCAGGCCCAGAGAAACCCCACCACAACCCCCCGCCCCTCGCACTCACGGCACCTGACGGTCTGCGTCGCAGGCGCCAGGCCCACCTAGTCCGGTTCGGAGGCTCGCCTTTTCCCGAGGGTCTCGTCTTTGGGTCGCTGCGCTTCCGCCAGCATCACTTCGTCGCCTTGTCCGCCCGGCTCATAGAGGATCACATCGTCCAGCCCATCGGGGAGGTAGTGCTGGGCGACCACTCCGTCGGGATCATCATGTGGGTACCGGTAGCCTGCGCCGTGTCCGAGCTGCTCGGCGCCCGGATACCCGCTGCTGCGTAGATGGACCGGGACTTCGGTCGTTGCTTGGGAGCGCACGGTGCGGCGTGCCGCACTCATCGCCCGCGTGACTGAGTTGGACTTGGGCGCCAGTGCCAAATAGAGGGCAGCATGGCTGAGGGCATACGCTGCCTCCGGAAGGCCGACGTGGCTGAGGGCGTAGGCGGCGTCGGTGGCGACCGTCAACGCTCGTGAATCGGCCAAACCGATGTCTTCGGACGCCAGGATGATCATGCGTCGCACGATGAACTCCGGGTCCTCCCCCGCCTCGAGCATGGTGTGGAGCCAATACACCGCAGCATCGGGGTCGGAGCCACGCAGGCTCTTGATGAAGGCGGAGATGACGTCATAGTGACGATCACCGCCCTTGTCGTAGCGCACGATGCGGCGCTGCAGCGCCTCCTCTATGTCGTCGCTTGTTACCGCTGAACCACCTCGCCCGGCCACGATGGTGGCCGCGGTTTCGAGGGCGTTGAGGGCAAGCCGGGCATCGCCGCCCACTCGTTCGGACAGCTCGGACGCAGCCTTCCCCTCGAGCGTGACCCCGAGTGCCGCCAGGCCCCGGTCGGGATCGGCCATCGCCCGGTCTAGGAGAAGCCTCACCTGGTCGGGTTCGAGCGACGTGAGCCGAAACAGGCTGGAACGACTGATGAGCGGTGAGTTGATCTCAAAGAATGGGTTCTCAGTGGTGGCTCCGACGAGGATGATGATGCCGTCCTCAACTCCCGGGAGCAGGCCGTCCTGCTGGGACTTGCTGAAGCGATGGATCTCGTCGAGGAACAGCACCGTCCTTCCCAGACCTTCGCCGAGGCGCTCGCGCGCCTTGCCCAGCACCTCGCGCACGTCCTTTATCCCCGACGACACGGCCGACAACTGCTCGAAAAAGCCATCGGTTGTCGTCGCGATGAGTCGGGCGAGGGTTGTCTTGCCGGTGCCGGGAGGGCCCCACAGGATCATCGAGGGTGGGCGGCCACCCTCGACCACCGTCCGGAAGGCCGCCCCGGGACCGACGAGCGCCTCCTGACCAACGACTTCATCGAGCGTGCGGGGGCGCATACGGGCCGCCAGCGGTTGGGCGGCCTCCCGCCGCTGGTCCCGCTCGGCCTCAAACAAGTCGGCCATCAACCGACTTCCGGAGCGGCGCTCTCGGCTTCTCGAGCCATCCGTTCTGCCCGAACCTCGGGCCGGAGGTCGATGCCCAACTCGACGAGCTGGTCGTCATCAACGGCCGACGGAGAACCGGTGAGCGGGTCGATTCCGGTCTGGGTCTTCGGGAAAGGGATGACCTCACGGATGTTTGGCTCGTCCTGGAGGATGCTCATGAGCCGAGCGATGCCAACCGCGAACCCGGCGTGGGGCGGCGTGCCGTAGCGGAGGGCTTCGACGAACCAGCCAAACCGCTCCTCCGCTTCGTCGGCTCCGATTCCGAGGATCTCGAAGATCTTCTGTTGCGTGTCGGGATCGTGGATCCGAACGCTGCCCGAGCCCAACTCCAGTCCGTTCAGTACGAGATCGTATGCCTGGGCCACGGCGGTGCGGGGGTTGGCGGCCATGTCCTCGACATCAGCCGGCGCGGTAAACGGATGGTGGGAAGCCACGAGGTCTCCGGAGTCCGTTTCCTCGAACACGGGAAAGTCGATCACCCACACAAACTCGAGCTCGTCGTGATGTTCCGGCGTGCCAAAACGGACTCGGAACCGTCCGAGGACCTCCGATGCGACACGAGCGCGATCGGCCACCACGAGAATGTGATCTCCCGAACTCGCCGACAACGTAGACACCATCCCAGCCATCTCTTCATCGGATAGGAACTTGGCGACTGGTGAACGGATTGCCCCGTCTTCTTCGACCACCAGCCACACAAGGCCAGACGCGCCCGCCTCCTTGGCATCGTCAACCAGGCCATCGAGTGCTGAGCGGCTGAGCCCGAGCGGGCCGGCGTTCAGCCCACGGATAACACCCCCGGCCTCCAGCACACCGGCAAAGGCTTTGAATCCCGCCGAAGCGAACAGATCGGTGAAATCTTCAATCGTCATCGCAAAACGGGTGTCCGGTTTGTCGCGGCCGTATCGGTCGATCGCCTCTTGAAACGGTATACGCGGGAACGGCGTTGAGAGCTCAACCCCCCGCACCGCCCGAACCACTTCGACCATAACGGACTCGAGGGTGGCGAGGACTTCTTCCCTGCCCCAGAAGGACCCCTCTATGTCGAGTTGTGTGAACTCGAGCTGGCGATCTGAGCGGAAGTCCTCGTCCCGGTAACAGCGAGCGATCTGGTAGTACCGCTCGATCCCGCCGATCATGAGCAGCTGCTTGAACAACTGCGGGCTCTGGGGCAAGGCGTAAAAATCACCTTGCTGGAGACGGCTCGGCACCAGAACGTCACGGGCTCCTTCCGGTGTCGATCTGATAAGAGTTGGAGTCTCTATCTCGAGAAAGCCGGCATCGCTGAGGGTGCTGCGCATGGCGGCGACTCCCACCGACCGGGCCCGGATGTTGGCGGCTACGCGCGGGCGGCGCATGTCCAGGTAGCGGTACTTGAGCCTGACCAACTCGTCGACATCGGTCCGTTCGTCGAGCTGGAAGGGCAAGGCTTTGGCGGTCGAAAGAACCGTCAAGTCGGAGATGGCAACCTCGACGCTTCCTGTTTTGAGGTCGAGGTTTTCGCTGCCGGCGGGACGGATCGTCACTGTCCCGATGGCCGACAGACAGAACTCACGCCGAAGATCGACGGCGGCGGGATGCTCGGCCGGGTCAATAACCACCTGGATGACCCCTGAGGCATCGCGCAGGTCAATAAATATCACACCGCCCTGGTCGCGGATCCGGTCGGCCCAGCCGGCCAGCTGAACCGTGCGGCCGGCATCGGCGCTTCCCAACTCGCCGGCGTGTGTGTCACGAAAACTCATTGACGTCATCCTCGCAGGGCGGCAACCCATTCAACGATTCGGTCACGGCTAACCCGCTCCTCATGCCCGGAGCCGAGGTTCTTGGCGGTGATTTCACCCCGTTGCCATTCATCACCCACTACAAGCGCAGCCGCCGACCTGCGACGATCGGCTGCCTTGAACTGCGCCTTGACACTGCGTCGGACCAATTCGAGATCGGCCCGGAGCCCGGCAGACCGGAGTTCGGCCACGAGCGCGAATCCGTTGTCCCACTGCTCATCAACTGCGACCACAACGAAGGCGTCGAGCGCGGTTGTCTCGTCGGTCTCCAGCCCCAGGGCCAGCAG
>JAUXJL010000226.1 GCA_030624805.1 Acidimicrobiia bacterium | reverse complement strand
GGGTGGGATGTCGCGACGGGAGCCACCGGCGGCTACCTGATCGGCTTTATCGTGGCGGCCTTTGTGGTTGGCCTGCTGGCCGAGCGGGGTCAGGACCGCACCGTGGCGAGTGCCATCCCGGCCTTCCTGTTGGGCACCGTCATCATCTATCTGTTCGGCGTCCCGTGGTTGGCGGCCGAGCTCGATGTGTCGTGGCAGCGGGCAGTCGAGTTGGGCGCCGTTCCCTTTATCGTCGGCGACCTCATAAAGGTCGGCCTGGCAGGTGTGCTCCTCCCAGGCGCCTGGCAGTTAACGGGAAACCGGTGATTCGCGTCGACGACAGTCGACCCTAAAGCGGCACCAACTAACCGAATCTCGCCTCATCGGGGTTCCGTCTGGGCCTGGCGCCCTCGGCGCCGGCCGTCGATCACCCGCCTTTCGGTGGGAGCCGTGGCTTGGCTTCATCAGCTAACGACGAACTAATAGTGTGTAATTGGGGTTCCTACTGGGCCTGGCGCCGTCGGCGCCGGCCGTCGAAGGCCTCGTTGTCCGGTGGCAACACTCGATTTCTTGGCCCTGTAACACCACCTACCTCGTCCTCGGGCCAAGAAATCGAATATGTACAGGAACCGGCCCGGTGTGTGCAGTCGTTATCACAAGTACCATGGGCCGCCAACAATGACCGACGTCCTCACTCAAATCGAATACCCGCCGGAGCCCTCCGAGCCTAAACCGCGTCGCCACATGACGGCCGGCATGGTGGCCGTCGGATTGCTGCTGCTCGGCTTCTTGATGATCCTGGCAGCGGGTATTCGGGTGCCATACCTGGCCACTTCGCCAGGCCCTGTGACCGAAGTGCACAGCATCATTGAAATAGCCGGTGCCGAGTCCTTCGAGAGCGAAGGCGAGCTGTACTTCCTGACGATTTCACGCCCGACCCAGTCACTCACTCTTCTCGAATTGTTTGAGGCGTGGCGTGATCCGGCAGTCGACATCGTTGAGCGAGACCTGGTGTTGGCTCCTGGGCAAACGAGCGACGAGCGCCGGCTTCAGAACCTCGAGCAGATGATGAGCTCGCAACAGATCGCGGCTGCTGTCGCCCTCGACCGCCTCGGCTATGAGGTGGGTGTACTGGGGACCGGTGCGCTTGTGGCTGAAGTTTTGGAAGGAAGCGGTGGCTTCGGCATCGTGGAGGTTGATGACATCGTCGTGGCGGTGGAAGGAGAGGAGGTTCAGTTCGTCGACGAGTTGATCAACGCGGTGCGCGCCCGCCAGGTTGGCGACACCATCGGCCTTACGGTCAGCCGCCAGAACGAACTCCAAGACGTCAAGGTCGTCCTGGGCGAGAGCGAAACCGACGCCGGGTTGCCCGTAATCGGAATCAGCGTCGCCAACGCCGGATCAGCGTTCGACTTCCCATTTGAGGTGATTATCAATGCGGGCGCAGTAGGTGGATCTTCCGCCGGGATGATGCTGACCCTGGCTGTGTACAACACGCTCACAGAAGACGACATCACGAAGGGGCATCGAATTGCCGGGACCGGGACCATGTCGACGGATGGTTCGGTAGGGCGGATTGGTGGAATCAAACAAAAGACGTTCGCGGCCATAGGGCAGGGAGCTGAGTACCTGCTCGTCCCGGACGGCGATTTTGATGGCGCCTTTGCCGCCGCCGACGGCAAGATCGAAGTCATAGCCGTTTCCACAGTTGACGAAGCCCTCGAGTTCCTGGAATCCCTCTCTCCAGTATAAATCTCTGGCCGCAATCCCATATGACAGGTATGGTGATCTGGTATGAATGATTTTCGCGACCTCGAAGGTCTCGAGTTCGAGGTGACTCGGCGCGGGTACGACCGCGACCAGGTGAATGCTCACCTCACTGAGCTGAGAGCCGAGCTGGCCCGACTCGAGAAGCTCGTGTCCGGATCCACTGATATCCCAGCTGACGGCAGCTATCCGGAGCCGGTACAGGCCGAGCTCGACCGTGTCGCGTCTGAGGTCGAAAGCATCGTTGAGGCGGCCCGGGAGGCCGCTGAGGGCCTGCGCACCCGGGCCGCGGCTGAGGCGAGCCGCTGGCGGGAAGAAGCTAGTGCTGATGCCGGCCGTTGGCGTTCCGAGGCCGAGGAAGCGTCGAATCGGCTCAGAGTGGACGCCGAGGCATCTACCGAGCGCATGTTGGCGGAGGCCCAGGACGAAAGTACCAAACGCCGCACTGATGCCGACGCCTATGTGGCCCGGGTGCGTGAAGAGGCCGACGCGTACGCACAACAGACCAGACAGGTTGCCGAATCGGAGACATCGCAGCTCACCGACGAAGCCGATGCCTATGTGGCTCGGGTGAGTGAAGAGGCCGACGCGTACGCACAACAGACCAGACAGGTTGCCGAATCGGAGGCATCGCAGCTCACCGACGAAGCCGACGCCTATTCAACTCACTCACGGGCCGCTGCCGATGCGTACGCGCAACAGACTCGAGAGAGTGCGGACGGAGATTCAGCCCAGGTGCGGGGGGATGCTGAGACGGCGGCCAGCAGCCTTCAAGAGGCAGCCGACACATATGCGAGCGAAGTTCGCAACGCGGCAGATGCAGAGGCCGAGCGATTGAGTGCCGAGGTTCAGTCCGATGCGGATGAAACGCAAACCGCGGCCGAGAACTACGCTTCGACTCTGCGATCTAGCTCCGAGGCTGAAGCGAGTCGCCTGCGTGCCGAGGCGCACACCGCAGCGGAAACCGCTCGAGCATCGGTGTGGGATCAAGCAACCCAGATCCTCGAATCGGTTGTCCGCGAAGTGCAGGACGTTCGGGATCGGGGCGAGAGCGAAGCCCTGGCGGTAATCGCCGAAGCCGAACAGCAGTCCCATCGGCTCGTCAGCCAGGCTCGCCAGTCCACCGAGGAGCAGCGTCGGGCAGCTCGGATAGAGGCCGACCGCCTGGTCGGAGACGCCCAAACTCAACACGATGAGATCATCGAGACCGCTAGTCGGGCAGCCGCCTCGGCCCAGGAACGAGCTCAGGCGCTCGAGCGTCGCCGGGAAGAGCTCATGGGCCAACTGGAAAAGGCACAGAAGGCCATGAAGACCATGGAGGAGGAGTTGGAAACTCGCCGCGAGACGCTTCGTGACCGGGATGTGCCAACCGATTCGAGCACCGTCAAGATTGTCCCACAGACCGACCCTGAGGAGCTGGCAGGTGTGCGTGTAATCCCGCCGACGGACGCACCGCCAGTCACTCCATCTCAGCCTGCCGCCCCGGTCACCGCGGAGGACATCATGGATGAAGTACGGGTGCTGCGCGAACAGCGCCAGTCCGCGCGTATGGAATCCGGCGTGGACATCCCGGTTGATGCAGAGCCTGTCACCGTCGCGAAGTCTGACGTCGCCCAAGAGCAAGCCCCGCCGGGCGATATCGATGCACTATTTGCCAATTTGAGGGACTCGTCCGATGAAGGGGCGGCTCCATCGCCGTCACATCCGGAAGCCAAGGTCGACCCGGACGACCTGAGGGAACGATTGCTGCTTCCGCTCCAGAACCGGGCTCATCGCATGGTAAAGAAGCAGTTGACGGAGCAGCAGAATCTTGCACTCGAGCAGCTGCGGGTGACAGGTGACAAGTGGACCCCCGATCCGGCTGAACACGTGGCGGCGTTCAGCCCGGCCATTACCCAACTTGTTGTTGAGAGCGCCCGAGCCGGGTACCTGGCCGCTTCCGAGCTCGGGGTGCGGTCGGAAGGTCCTCCCGACATCGTGGCCGAGGACGCCGCACCACCCGTAGCCGGCTTTGCTTCGGACCTTGCCGATGCAGTCGCCCATGCACTCGGGACCAGCCGTACGGCCGGGGAGACGAGCCGCAAAACCTCGGCCGCCGCCTCCCGGGTATATCGATCCTGGCGGACCGAAGGGGCCGAGCATCGTCTGCGGGAGATGTCCGACGTGGCCTATGCGGACGCGCTGCGGGCAGCACTTCGCCTAGAGGGCCTCGAAGATACTGAATGGGCGTTGGGGGATTGGGCTGCCGCCCGCCACGCTTCTTAGCCAAACCGGTAAGGGCAGACGGGGAATGTGGTTAGCGCTGAGCTAGTCGCCAGGTCAGCGGTTGCCGCTGAGCAGTCGCCAGCTGCCAGCCGCCAGTTCTCCGTGACGTTCCGCTCGACCCCGGAGAGGTAACCACTCACG